>JAEIOG010000199.1 GCA_016342495.1 Phycisphaerae bacterium | reverse complement strand
CGCCATGCCAATACAATGAAAATCATACAAATAAATATTTCCTGAACCATTTATTGCGTTTTTGAGCAAGCCCTATTTATGCTGTCAACCATTCGTTTCAAAAATTCTATAGTGCTATCATCTGCCATATAGCCGCCTTCATATTTTGACCAGTAGGCAGTATGCAAATCTTCGATAACATATAAACCGCCGGACTTCAAACATGGAAACAAGACTTCCAGGCTGACTGCGTGCTGGCTCTCTTATGACCACCATCATCAACAACCACATCAATCTGGCCATCTACTAAATCGGCTACAGAACGCAAAAACTCCCTATCAGTCTGGTCGCCAATAAATACCTTTGTCCGTTCTGTTTCATATTGCTTGCATTCCGGATTAATATCGATCCCATAGATTCGGGCATTAGGGAAAAAATCTTCCCACATTTTCAAAGAGGCACCTGCCAAAATCCCAATCTCCAACAATTTCACAGGCAAATCCCGCAGTTGAGATAGGTAGCGATAATATTGAACCGTATATCCCTTCGGAGATAAATCCCCAACTTTTTGAGTACATTTATCCGTACCATATTTTCCAGCAAGCTTATCCAGATCGTTCACACACTGATTAAGCTTTTCATTTACATCATTCTGTTTAACCATTGAAGTACCCCGATATCATTAACTGTCATTATAATTAAAAAAATGGCGATTTTTCACTACCTGTTCATATAAATTAATATCCACATGAACCAAAACTAGTCCGCCTTAAACATATTAGTCACAATTTGTTCTACATACTTACTATATCGATCCTTCATAGGCAAATCTAACTCTGCATACAATTGGGTGCGTTTAACAAACACTATTTCTTTTTTTATAGGATTATAACCTTCCTTATCATATTCCTGCCAGTATACGCCAATACCTCGTTTTTGCCAGTTAGGCAATTCATTGAAGTTAATACCTTTCTGGAAAAGAAGTTCATTCTTATCAGCAACAGACTTACCACTAAGAGCTTCCGTTGCTTTTTCAGCATTTACACCTTGTTTCCTTAGCATCCAATAACAATGAGAGTTCAAGGCATTTCGATTTGCATCCTCATTTCTCCAACGAAAATAATCTCGAACTATCGTTTTTGTTGGAAGCTGACATATGCGACAGTCAAATGTAGCAACATCACCCAACAATAAAGAAAACTTAGCACTTGCCTCTGCTGCTAAAATAGAATTTAGCTTGCGTATCTTTCTGTCGAATGTCGCATCTTCAATATGGAACAAAAGTGATATTTCATCGCTTTGAGTGTACCCGTAAACTATATTAAAACCACAAACCATTAAATGCTTTGTTGTCTCAATCATCATATCGCGAAAGATCACATCATATGGAGCATCAAATTCATGCACTTCTTTCGTAAGCCGAGTAAAACAACGCCCATCAATTCTGGCAACAAGATAAACACCTGGTAGTGCATATTGGTCATTAATAGTTTCATAAATACGTAGCGATTTATCCAAGTCATCAAATTTCATCTACCCACTCCATTACTTCAAATCCTTCCCCTTGTAGCGGCTTAACATAATATAATTTTTCATAACCTTCGGCATAGGTTGGTAATTCTAGCTTTGCATACGTACTCTTAATCCCAACTTCTGACACTTTATATCTACCGGTCCTTTGTTGATTTTTTTTAAGGCATTCATCAATCTTTGATTGGAAATAGTAACCGATAATACTATACCCACAACTTCTAATTTTATCAAAATAACGAATTCTATCTTGCTTCGTAGGATTTGTATTGTCAACAACAAATGGCAACTGAGTTTCTATGCAATAATTCAAAAGTTTATCTTCACGGTTTCTTGTTCTAAGCATATCAAGATTAATACGCATATGAGAATTGAAAAAAAAATTCATATAAAACGTGCTTTTACCAGAAGCCTGCAAACCAATAAAAATTATCATTTCCATGCTAATTCCTTAAATAAAAATTGCAATCATTTATTCACATGCCCATCATCGGCTTCGTCGCTTTTTAAACTATTCAACTTGCGATACATAAATCTAATATCCGAAAACCCACCAATAGTAAACCATATCGTTATCACAACGCTGGCTATTAATACCAGCCACAGCCAGATATGCCAGAACTTCAGCCATACAAGGTCAATGGTGGCTGGATTCTTATCGCTAAGATAATATATAATCGAACCAACCAAAAATACCACAAACCAGATCGCTGGCCATAATAACGAAATTCCAGCGACGATTTTATCCTTGCGATTGAATTCGCTGTTCCAGCCCAACTTCTCCAACAGAGTATCTTTTTTAACTTCGACAGTATCTTCACCATCAACAGCATATTGGCCTTTATGCAAGAGTTTTTCCATATTAAAAGGCTTTCGACATGTCAGCAACGAAACAATGATATAACAGGATATCGAACCAACATAAACCCAAAATGTCCAGTTTTGGCCATTAATACTGAAAACATATCGCATCGTCGCCCAGAAATCCAGGTTCATGCCATCAAACCAATTAGCCATGCTATTGAAAAAACCGATATCACGAGCTATAAGCTGATTAACATAATCTGGGCCTTTCTGAGTTACAAACGTACCCAATCCGGCGGCGGTCATGCCAAAGAACATCGCAAACCAGGCCCCCATCGTCGTGCCACGTTTCCAATACAGCCCGCCAATAATGACCGACCCAGCCCCGCCAATAAAAATCGTGATAGTAATATTCAGGAACATCGTAATTCTCTGAGAATTCTCAAAGAATAAACTGAACATAAAGATAATCACAGCCACCATAAAAATCGAAATTCTCAATAGCCACATGTGAGGTTTGGGCGCCAAAGGCTTCTTTCGGAATGGCATCACCACATCCTGAATCATAATCGAACCCCAGCTATGCAGATAAGTATCATGCGTACTGACAAATGCCGCCAGCATCGCAGCACAAAACAGGCCCAGTAGCCCCAGTGGCAAGATTCTGCCTAAGACAATCGGCACCCGCATCCGGTTTTCGATTTCTTCGGCCTGCCGCACCATATCAGACATCTCTGTACAAACTACATCATCCTTCTTGAACTGCTCTGTTTTTACTTTTAATTCTTCTGAATCATTGGTAATGGCAATTATCCCGGCCAACTCTTTGCCCTGCTGGGCATAATTATCCGCCCATTGACGATAATCTCTGGCCTTTAGCACATAAAAATCTTCTATCAGTTTTTTATCATCAGCATCACTTATATCAAGATCGCCCTGGCCATTAATACATTCCAGTTCATTTGCGAAAAACTTACTGAGCATATTAAGCTCATTATATTGAGACTTATAATTCTGTGATAATTCCAGATGATAATTCGAGTCACGATTCGCTTTAGCATACCCTTCATCATCTTTGGCAAGCTGAAGTTTTACTGCCTCATCTTTGTCAGCCTGATACATTTTAATATATTCAAACTGTTTATCTTTAAGCATCTTGGCTTTATCTTCGTACTCACTTACTAATTCTGTCAACCGCTGCCCTTTGGCATCACTTGACACCCTCAGCGAATCCATAATGTCGGCCATCTGCAGATATTCCACACTGCGTCGCTGAGCCTCATCCCGCTCAAAACTGTAAATCTCTTGCAGATATTCAACTTTACCTTCCTGTAAATCGCTGGACTTGGCCTTGACAAACTTCGCGTGATTCTGCATTATCTTCAGCTCACAGGCGCTCTTCCCCGCCAAATCCTTAAAAGTTTCTGCGCGAATTGCTAGTTTTATAGCCGATTCCCTCAATTTCCCTGCCTGCACCGAATCATCCGTTTCATTAGCCAATGCCAAAAGTTTTCTCGCTTCCGAGTCATTTTCTTCTTCCAGTTCAAACATCCGCTCAGCACGAACTTTATCCAGCTTACTATATACTACCGTCGATTCTTTATAATAATCAGCATGTTGGACATAGGCCCTGACACAAAGAGGTGCCACCAAAGGCAACAGCATCAATACCCGCCAACGCCAACCATTTAAGATATTGGCCATCTTGGTTTCATGGGCATTAAGTGCCGAACAGTTATAGCCAGCGGTCCCCTGCAAAGCCATCGTCGAATAGGCAATTGTAACAAATGCCACAACATAATATATAGGGCCAAAATTCTGTTCCCGCGACAAATCAAAAGGATTAACCGCGCTGCGACCTACCTCAGATAACAACAGCGTATCGGAAATCTGCCCCCATGAAAACTTAAACAGGAAATAAATAACCACAATTGCCAAAACTATATTACTAAAAGTCCCCTGAATAAAATCAGTAACCATAATAGCGATCTGCCCGCCCAGGAAAGTAAATACCAATGATATTATCAATAGCAACAGCATCACAAATACATACATGGATACCACATAGCCAAATATTGAAAAAGTCGATGGCAAATCACACAATGCAATAAAAAATCTCGAGCCTACCGATGGAAATATCCCAAAATTCATCACCCCAGAGCAAAATGCCAACAGCCCGGCAAATATTCGGAAATTTTTACTATAACGCATTTCAAAAAACTGCGCCAGCGTCATAGCTCTTGTTTGACGATAACGATAGTAAACCCAGCCAGAAATAGCCAACACAATCAACACCGGCTCCTGGATCAGCGACCACCATATAGCACAAAACCCTGTATCATAATAAATCTGAATCCAGACCATAAAAGTAATAACACCCACCTGGGCGCTGCCGTTGGCTACCGATAAAATATATCGCCTGCCACAGCGTTCGGCTGCCAGAAACCCGGCGACACTTTTGGTATGCCGCATCGTCGACAATGCTCCAAACGTCAATACTACTATAAGGCCTATTACTATAGACCAGTCGATGGCATGCATATTCATTTGATACTATACTCCTATGTAGCCGCAGGGAAGCTGCTCGGTTCATATACTTTGGCTTTGCCAACCAGCAAAACCACTAATCAAATCATTAACCATATATCATAAACTAGATAAACTCATTTTACAACCAAAGACTTATTCACTATCAGGGCTAACCTGCATTTTTCATCGGTGTATTGAGATTTGTCGAGGGCTTTATTTGGTTACTGTTTGGGCAATATTTTATTGAAACAGCTAACTTTGTCTAAATTTGCGCAAAACTCCCCCTTTCCCCCACAGAAAAAAACCGAATTGTCTATTTGTTAATCGAAGCTAAAAGCGGCATCCGGAATTTTAGTCAAGCGAGAATGAATTTTGATAAATATTGTAACATTTTAGCCACGTGGAGCAAATTTCTTGAAAAAAGTTTCAAAAAAGTGCCAAATGTTAATATAGGCAACT
>JAEIOG010000020.1 GCA_016342495.1 Phycisphaerae bacterium | reverse complement strand
GCGTAAAAAGCAAAAGAGCCAAAGCTAGCTATGATCGAGGCTATATGCTCACAGTGCTGGGATTGGGCCAACAGAAGGAATGATGATTTCCAATAAAAAAATTTCATGCGATTGCCCTGGCTGGCAAAGCTATCACGGGGTTGTATATGAGATCCATGCAAACAATGATTTTTGTTAGTACAGCAATGTATGGCACTGGAGGGGATCCCCGGCTAACCGCAGTTTCGAGATGGGGCAGGCAAGGCTTAGGAAAAGGGGATTGGGTTATGAAAGGACCAATGTCGATTATTCGCTATATTCTTTCAGGTAAATTCCAACCAGGAGCGGGTAATCAATATGCAAAATACAGCTCAGGTCAAGAATTTATAGTAAATACAAAAGATTTATCTTGGCCAGCTGGCTGGGAGTGGATAAAGGGCTTTTTAGGCCAAAGAATTTATAATCCGTAAAAAATATTTAGGAAGTAAATGACTATGTTAGTGAAAATAATTGGTATACTTTTTTTGGCCATTGGGTTATATATTGTAATTTTGAATTACATGTATATTTACTTGAATTTAAGAAATAAAAAAAATAATATTGATAAGTTCTATTCATCAATACCACTGTTTGGTTCATTGTTTTTTTTGGTAGGTACTTTTGTATTGTCAATAGATTTCAGGCTATATATACTTTTAATTTTTATTATTGATCCAGGTAGTGTTATGCTTTTCCTTAGTATCCCAAGGATTATCAGGGATATTCATAAAAACAAAAAGTGATTATGGTGTATTATTAAGAAATAATTTGCAAGCTTGCAAGGTGGACTAAAAAAACCTTTATAAAAAGTGGTTTAAGAATTGGAAAAACTGATGCTATCTATAATCGATATGATAGAATTTCGTTTTATGAAATTTAATATCTATAAATGGTATAGTAATTGATTTGAAACATTCTGAAAATGATAATGAATAACTCAGAAGCATGAGATGTTTTATTTAGGAGAGAAAAAATGAGTAGAATAATTATATTTATGATATTGGCTTGCTTGACGAACAAGGCTATTGCAGCTAATAATGAATATTATTACATAGCATCACAGAAAACATTTAGTATTCATAACGTTGATACTGGACAGGTAACCGTTTCGCCAAAAATGCCTTTTGGGATAGAGCAAAGCGACTTAGAGAGTTTGGCGGTATTGGATAGTTTTACTGTTGATCTCAATGGGAATATTTATGCTATAATCGACAATGATGCTGTGTCGAATTGGGAGCCAACTACATCTCCCAGACAGCTTGCAAAAATCAATACCCAAACATGGCAGGTTGAAAAAGGAATATCCACGGGAACGTTTCATAATATTGAGTCCAGGACTGATGGCACAATGTTTGTAATGGATGATGAGAATTTGTGTTATTTAGATACCAATACATGGTCATCTAATATTGTAGGTCAGGCTCCAGGAATTGCAATGGCTATTTCAAACTCTGGAGATTTTTTGTATTCACTTGGTTCTAATAATCAAGATGGTTTTTATTTATCTAAGACTAATAATGCCGGTGTTGCAGAAATTGTAATCGAAAACATATCGGGGATTTCACCAAGGTTTGACACTCTACTAGGCTCTGGCCCAGGCGGTTTTGGCACATCAGATCCAGATGCAATAGGCTATAGTGTGTTTGATCTTTCTTTTGACAAGGATGATAATCTATATGTGCTTTGTAATGTTGATTCTTTAGGGCCTGGAGTAAACAATGAATCTCAAACAATAGGAATCATAGACATTGAGCAAGGCTCTGTTAACTGGCAAACAATTCCAGAAGGTATCGTTTTGGGTGAATGGGATGACTTCTCAAAACAAAATGCTTTAAGAAGTTTCGATTTGAATCCTGTGCCAGAACCAATCACATTAAGTATGTTTATGGTTGGTGGAATATTATTATTTAGGCGTACAAGACTATAATTTTTAGTTTCGCATAAATAAAGGAGAAAACTAATGAAAAAACACACAATTATCATATTACATTTAATATGCAACATAACTTTCGCTTCAAGCAGCGAATATTATTATGAATCCACCCAAAGCTTATTTCAAAAATTATCATATAGAGCTTTCTCATAAAAACGTTGATATATCAAATAGCGTCTCTGGCGTCTTTAGCGTTTCAATAAATTTTTTCTGGTCCACGGAAAGCACGGATTTAATAAGGCATGAGGCATAAGGCACTAGACACAAGGGGTTGTGTTCGCTTCGCTCACGTTAAAAAAAATATGCTTTCACACTTTTACACCTTTTAATCTGTGTTAATCTGTGAAATCTGTGGATAAAGTTTTTTCGTGTTGTTCGTGTCTTTAGCGGTTCAATAAATTTTTCTGGTCCACGGAAGGCACAGGCAAACAAGAAAATAAATATATAGAAATTAGTGGTCTTTGTGTCCTTGGCGTCCTCTGTGGTTATTAAATAGTTTTTAGTTATTTTGCGTTTGTCTCAACTCCTAAAATGATCCAGTCGGGACAAGGCGGCAGCGACGCCGGTAAAGCCATCACCGGCAGCAACGATCCGTGTGCAGGTTCAACCTGCGTCCATATTTCTATGAGATTATACAAAACAGTCTGTTTTGATTTTATCGGAACTGGCCAATCTTCAAAACGCCTCTTTCAGTATTGATACCCCAATAAAGGCTTTGGTTATCCGGTCTTTGCCGGGGTGTTTTGACCGGAGCGGTCCGATAAAAGCCGCCGCGCTGCAATTCCGCTTAAATCATTGCTCCTGCGCTAAAGTCATAGCTCTGCTGACAATTTGATTTGCTCTGCTGACAATGTCATAGCTCCTCTGACAATCCGAATCGTTCCAATGACAAAGTCGTAGCTCTGCTGATAAAGTCATAGATCTGATGCAAATTGGAATTGCTCTGCCGACAAAGTCAGAGCACCGCTGACAATTGGAATCGTTCTGCCGACAAAAGCGCAGCTTCGGGGCAAATTGGAATTGCTCCACCGAGAAAGCTGCAGCTTTGCTGACAAAATCGCAGCAGTAAAGTAAATCCACTGCTAAGCGCAGGGCTCAATTGACAAAGCCCCCTCCGGGAATAACGATCCAGCCCTACGCTTAGTAGATCAGAAAGAAAGATTAAATCATAAACCAATTAAATATAATATATCTCACGCAAAGCCGCTAAGCCGCTAAGAATTTAATTAAGTATTATATTACCTTTGCGTCTTGGCGCCTTTGCGTGCTAAAAAAAATATTTAAAGTGGTAAATTAAATAAAAATCTATCCTGTTGACCAATCTAATCCTGCCATATCTTTGCATCAGCTCTAATATGAACCTTTTGAGTTTTGCCCTGCTCAAGTTTTACTGTAGCCGTTGCGGTGTAATCTGTGACTTTGCCATCGGTAACAACCGGATCAATTACAATTGGGCTGGCAAGGGATTCATCTTCAAACAGGCCATCGAGCTTGGCGACCGTATCGGCATACTGGCCATTAATCGCTTTATACTGTTCCTGTTTATAATTTAATGTACTCAGCAGATAGCGGGCCATGATGGTTGAATCCGGTACGAAATCGACTTTCGTTCCCGGTGTCTTATCACTAAACTGGATATAGCCCCAGGTTTCCGGACGATGCATACTGACAACGCCCTGCGGCGACCAGACCCAGTTTTCATGTTTGCCCCAGGCAGCACCTTCACTGCGGTCGGGAACACGGAAATATTTACCTTCTTCGATGCGATGTTTCCATTGCACACGAGAGAAGCCGCCCCGCCATTGATCACCATCAGTTGGCGGACATGATGCAGTGCCGGCATGTTCTTTCATACCCGACCATGGGAAAGCCAGCTCAACTGTCCAGTATTGGTCGATATCAGATGGATCATTGAGCGTGCCCTTAACAAAGACCGCGGTCTTTTGACCGGGCATTTCCCGGACAGACCATTGACCGGAATTCTTATATGGCTTGGTCAACATCAGATTCCAGACCGTATTTAGGGCATTCATCTCAAATTCATAATAATTGTGCGAATCCCCATCGGGATCAAGGAAAACTTCAAAATCATTTTCATAATACATCACAGCATTACGTTCGGTAATTTTGCCCCATACATGTTCTTCTTCGAGCATGGCGGCAATATAAAGATATTCATCATCCCAAAGCATCTTTACGCGGGTTTGGTACCAGGGTTTATTATCAGGACGCATATCACCTTCGATATCTTCATGCGGCGTGGACCATGGAACCAGCGACCATTGATATTCATCAATTTTGCCATCAATATTAATTGGAGCACTTACTTTATGAGCGACATAATGTCTGGGCATATAAAAGCCACGCGGGTCGGGCCCATCAGATACTTTTAATTTTTCAGTGGCATCGGTCTTGAAAGTAAATTTACCATTTTCTACAGACCAGTCATTGCCAAAGAAACCGGCGGCCAAAACCCCATCAGCGTCTTCGGTGAGCATCTTAGTAGAACATACAAACACATCAGGATAATTACAACCGGCATAAAGATAGCTCAGCCTTTCGGTAAGCTTGATGCCCTTGATGCCCGTACCGGCAATTGCAACTACGCAGGCCTTATCAGAACCCTTTCGTGGCCGAACAAACAGACAGGCAAGGTCATCGCCTTTAATCAGACGATCACCAATTCTTACAACCCCGGCACTAACCCGAACCGGACAGTCAACTAAAAGTTTATCCCAGATTTTATTGGTGGTGCTATTGCCATAAAGGATGATGCCACGGTCTTTGTCAGATAAATCAAATTCGGTATCAGCAATAACATCAACAGAACCATTGCCCTGATACCAGAACTTCTCAGCATCAAAGCGGGCTTTATTATAAATTGCTTCATTTTCCTGGGAACTACCGCCGGTACCATAAACGAAAGCCATATTGTGATTGAAACCTTCCTTAAATGGACCGTTACGATGCGGGCCTTTATCTTCAAAAGAAGGCTTTGAACAAACCTGCCATTTATCACCAATATGTTCCAGCCAAAGCTGACCATTAGCAGGATATTTAATATCTTTGACTTCTATACCATCTAAAATAACAGAAAGAGATTCTGTAAAACCAAGCTCAGCCAATTCCAGCGATAACATCCGAACATTTGCGGTATGGCCCACAAAACGCTGTTGGCCTGGTTCAGCATCAATATTAATTTTACTAAATCGTAAAGGTTCGATTTGCTGGACAATAGTTGCCCAATTATATGTTGCACTTACCCCTGGATTGGAAGTTGTAAAAGTAATGTTTTTAACTTCATTTGAAACCGGCAGACGATGACGATTAAAGAAATCAAACATTGGTGCCCAGTCCACACAATCGGCACCGGGTTCTTTGGAAATATCCCACCAGTGGCCCATGCCTTTGGCGATATGGAATACATAATCCTGATTGAATTTCTTTAGATAGTCCACCATAAAATAGGATTGTTCAATAGGTACATTGTCATCTGCATCGCCATGTATTACATAAACGCCCTTTTGCGCTAAATTCTCAAACCATAATTCAGCATGAGAAGGATTTTCCGCCCGCATGAGCATATTTTCCATATCAGTTGCATCTTTAGGTGTTTGAGCACCACGATAAGTCCAGAAATTCGCCCAGCCCGCCGATGGCCCGATAGCAGCAAACTTATCAGGATACTGAGCTCCCAGAATCCATGTGCCATGGCCACCCATTGAATGACCGGTCAGATATATACGACTTGGATCAGGCTGGAATTTATGTTTGGCTATTTCCAGAACTTCCAAAGCATCCATACGCCCCCAGTCTTCCCAGTCAAAGCCATAAGGCCGACGATTGGTCGCCGCGACAAGATTAGCCCAGGTTTTATGAGAATAGCTGGCGGCCTGACCAGTTGCTTCGACAGAAGCGCCATGCACGCTTAGAACGAGTGCATCAGTTGACTGTTGATCTGAGGTGACAGCTTTGGGATTAACCGCATAATATTGCACCGAGCCATCTATCTGGCTGATAAAAGTGCTTTTATAATTTTCACCAGGCTTTTTAACTGACAATTTGATCAGGTTTTGATCTATAGCGCTCCCACCTTGAAGCAAAGATATATTCACATCAATGCTATCTGCTTTGGATATCTGATAAGTAAGATTAACCGGCACCTTACGGCTGGTCATCGGAGCGATCACCGGTAGAACAGAAACTTCTTCAAAGCCATTGGGCCAAACGGCCTTTATGGTCAAATCAGTCATTGGCTTATCCGTTGAGTTTACAACTATTACACCGCCAACGGTTTTCTCAATCGATTTAGTCGCCGACACCAGATGCTGGCCCATATCCGGTAAGGTTGCATCGGCCAGGTTAAACTGGGCATCTGCTTTCGGGTCAAACAACTGCACTTTAACTTTGCCACGCCCGCCATTAATAAGGAAATGATTAATGCCCTTATTAAGCTTAACAGGCACAACCACAAAATTAAAGTTTGGTTCCCATGATTCACGAGCATCTTTATAAGTATAAGGGTTACCCATGTGGATTTCGCCATTTACATAGACAAAGCTGCCGCCTTTGATATGCATCAGCTTGACAGCTTCTTTATCAGCAACAACCGGAACATAAATATAGCCACCGCCGACACCTCTACCAGAGAACCAGCCCTGCTCATCAACGCTAATAGCTGCCCAACTTATTTCTCTTTCGCCAACGGTTATGAAATCACCCTCTTTAGGAGCGGTAAATGTTCCATCAATAATGGCCGCTTCAATAGGGTCGGTATGAACCGGACTTCGGCCACCGCGAGCGATACGGCCCAGCAGCAAACCTTGTTTCAGCTCAATAACATTTTGGCCTACCGCAACATCTTCGCCAGCATCAATATCGACAATAGCCCCGCTTGTCTGGACATTAACAGGCTTTTTATCGGATGTTTCGATGTTTTGGGAGGGTTTTGGAGTTTTACAACCAACAATAAAAACCAAGGCTAAAGATAATAAGCAATTAATGACTTTGTACATATCATAACTCCTATGAAACAGGGACAATACAATTAACATGATTACTACTACACAACTAAGACGCCAGCGGCAACCCTAATCTATGGTATTATCTTATAAAAGTACACGGATTTGTCAACAATGCTCTGAAATAAAGTCAATTCAGGATAATTATGAACTTATAATGCAACAAAGGACACAACATATGTTATGCCCTTTGTTGGGATCATTAACTTGATGGCCAAAACGGCCTATTTGTTATTGCTTAATCAATTTTAAGATCAGTTAGTTGATTATTTCATTATTGAGCCAACCAGCTGCGAAAGTAGCAAAATCATTTATATCAACTACACAGTCGCGATTAAAGTCTGCGATGAGACTTTCAGCATTAATGTCTGCACATATACTGCCACCCAACATATCAATCTGCAGTTGAGCGATTTCACTGAGACTCAAAGCATAGCTGTAAATTCTGACATCATCCAGAGCAGCCTGGTTCAAATTCCATAATCCACCTTGATTAAGAATGCTGCTGGCACCTATCCTCAAAACATTCTGAGCTACGGTACCGGCAGGTTCCTGTGCAGTTAGATCGCCATAAACTGAAACTATCTGATCATTTTCGCCTTGGTAAATGCTGTAATTTCCAAATGCACTGCCTTCAGCAAAATAAGGATCAAAAGTCAGAACAATCAGACGCCAATCTGTAGATCCACCTGCAATACCGATATCCTGATTAGGTGTGAAACCACCATAAATATATCCATCATCATGGGTCTTAATTTCATAGTCACCAGCTTTGGATAAAATTCTCATATAGTCGCCAGTATCACCATTAGCAACATTACGAACCCACATAGCTATAGAAATACCACGCGGATGGAAAGTAAAGTAGTCTTCACTGCCTGGAATTTCAACATAAGATGCGCCGTCAAACAATACCGCACCATTTTCTGTCCCATCGACACCGGCAACATACTGAGTTGCATTACCTGTCCATAAACCGTCCCATACTCCAGTTTCATCGGCAATGGTACCATCGAATGCCCAATGTGCAACGAGACGCCTGGTTAAAAGTATCGCAGAATCAGACTGAACACTTACTTCAGAAAGAGTGTTGGAAACCACACAATAATAGTTGCCTTCGTCGGCCAGTGAAACCGGGCTGATAGTCAAAGTAGCTGTATCAGAGCCAGAAATATTAGCCCCATCAACTAAAGGAGTCTCCTGACCTTCTTTATACCAGGTGAAAATTTCCATATTGCTTCCGGTTACGGTGAACTGACCACTTGTTAGCGGCCCAGTGCCAACAGTAATATCAACTGGGTTACCAGAAATAATAGGGGCAGGTGGAACGGTAGTAAAGCTCCAGATCCGACCCATATTAAAAGTTGTGCCTTCGTAAAAATCCACACGCCAGTAATAGGTGGTATTATATTCCAACAGCTCCTCTACCGTAGGGGTTGGGTCTGCTGTGGTAACCAGTTCATTATCAACAAGTTTCAGTTCTGCACTGGGGATATTGGGATCAAGCGTATTGGGGTCAGTGCTGAAATAAACATCATAGCCGGTAATCCCTTCGCTCTGGAAAGGTGCCCATTGCAGCATTGGATCTCTTTGGACATTGAGAGCACCATCGGCAGGACTGACTGCTTCCATTGGTACTAATGTATCATTAAAATGCAATTCGCCAATACCAACCCAATCGCCAGCTCCGTGGTTGGATGTAACCGTAATTTTAGCATAGCGTGCATTTATGGCTGAAAAAGTAAACACCTGTGCAGGTTCAGCTTCTGAACTTATTGCTTCTAATGCCACGAAAGATACGCTGTTAGTATAAGTTGAGCCATCATTAGAAAAAGATATGGAGAAATCTTTGGCACCACGATTGGTTGCGGCTTGCCAATCCCCACTCCAATTCCACAAAACAATATTGCTCAGTTCTACTGAACTGCCAAAATCGTAAACGGCTGAGCCCGGGAGATCATTATAATTGAAAAGCCAGCCATCGGTTCCATAAAAATTAGCATTATAAGTATCCTTATAACTAGTTACACTGCCTGCTTCACTGGTAATAAGTGTGTCAGCACTGTAGAGTTGGCTGGTTGCAGTGATCGACACCGGCTCATCCCATGCTTGAGCTGTTGCGCAAACAAACATTAAAGCCAAAACAAATAGAGTTTTTCTCATTTTCATCCTAAATAGTCCTTTCTTAAAACTATTGCCTAATCAATATCTTGTGGAATCATGCAACACGCCTGCCCCTGATACTAATTCAATTTACATCTTCGAGTTAAATCACACTGCACCCACAGGATGCATAAATATTATTCTATTAATTCCCAGCAGCGGTGGCGGTACTTCGCGACCAGGTTTTATGCCAACTGAGAGTTTTAAGATCATCAATTACGACTTTGTCGGCATGACCATCCATAAAACCCATATTCATTGAAAGACCATGGCGGCTTAGAGAATAACGCCAAAGATATGGCCCCATGCCATAGTATAAATGTGGCTCATCACGTTTTTCAATTGGTGGTATAGGGTCTGTTTCGAGAATCCATCCCACATCAGCCCAGGCGGCATCGCCAATAACAGGAATATCTCCAAGTTTTTTACTGCCCGTAGCACTTCTTTTCAACATAGCTCTATTGGAATCACCTGCTTCAAGCCAATTATTATAACCAAATGCCCCGGTTGCATGCCCTTCATGATGATGATTACTTTCAGCAGCAAACCAGACTTTATCTGCTGTGCCATAGCCAGCATCCTTGCGGTCTCTGGCTGATGGGCAACTGACTGATTCCCAACTTTCGCTATAATATTCACGAACAAAGAAATACCAATGTACCGCCTTATCTGCACCAAATAGTCTGGATGTTTGGGCATAACTGGGTATATTCCAGTCATTATTATCATCAGCATATTGCATAAAAATTATAGTGCCCTGTCTGAGATTATTCAAACAGACTACGCTCTGGGCTGACTTGCGGGCCTTGGCCAATGCTGGCATCAAAATCGAGACCAGCAAAGCAATAATCGAAATAACCACCAATAATTCAATTAACGTAAATCCTTTTTTCGTTTTCATTTTTTGTCCTTCTAACTAAAAATGTCATATTCCTGCATGATTATAAATTAATCCTTGCCGGATTATTCTGCCGTCTTACCCGCTTCATACATTTGCATGATTTGCTGAGCATTTAATACCCGGTTAAAAATAGCTATCTCGCCAATAGCTCCATTAAAGTAATCAAAATCGCTGTCTCTGTTGTCCGTACCAATATATAGCGTGCTGTCTGGGGACAATTTATTTTGAGCAAAGAGTTTACTGTCAAACAATTGCCCATCAATATATATCCTGACTTCCCGGCCATCATGGGTCATCACCAGCAATTGCCATCTGCTTTCAGGATTAACAGTATTTTGCGAATAATACAATTCACTGCCACCAAAAGAATACTGAATCTTATCATAGAAAGTTCCACCGGTTCTTCCCATAGCACGAACATCCACCCGGTAAGCAAATTGATAATTTGAAATATCTGCCTGATTTGAACGATAAGCCAGAATATCACCACCATCAAATTTACCAGAACAATATATCCAGGCGGCCAGAGTAATATCACCTTGAATATCCAAAGCCAAATCCTGAGCAATCTGAACCATGGTTTGCTGTTCAAAACTAAACTTCAATGCTGTTTTTTCTGACCAACGCCCCGGTACCCATTGCGGCTTTATATCTTCAGAAATAACACTGCCAAGCTTGCCATCCATACGCCCTGCAGTTTCAGCTGCCCGGTTAATCAACAAATCTGGATTATCATTGTCTTTCTCAAAAGTATAATAGGCCACCAATGACCGATCACGACGCAATTGATAGCTATAAGCAAGCCAACGACAATATTCATCGCCCTGCTGAGATTTCATCATAGCATCAAATTCCTTCGGAACCACAAAAGCAGATTCATTAATTTCAATAGAACTGACATTATGATTTTGATCTATACTGCGGGCATTGCCCTGGGCTAATTCTATTTTCTTACTGGGTTGTTCCCCGCCTGGCAGCAATGCGACCTTACCATCAAAAATATGGACATCCGCCTGCCCCTGCGAATTAAGAGTAATGCCAAATTCTGTTCCCAAATCAACAATTTTTGAATCATTGGCATAAACAGAAAAACCTACCGCCTCTTCGCAAACATGAGCCGTCATTTTACCTGCAAACAATTCCATTCCCTGGCCTGAAAGCAATTCAACAGAAACAGGCCCCTGAAGAAATACTTCAGCGCCATTTTCAAACCTAATTTTAGCCAACCCGCTTTCAAGTTGCAGTTTACCCTGAACCAACTCTGTACCAACTTTAATTTCAGATTGATTGACCACCACCCATTTAGCATCTAACTGTTCTTCTACAACAGCAACCACACTTGGCCTTACCGGACTTTCATATGAACGGGTTATCTGCTGAACCAAATTCAAAATCAAAGCTACCATTATCAATGCAGCAATAGCCCCGCCGATACGCAATATATTTATAAACTGAATAGGCTTACGCTGAACCGGCGATAAATCTAAAACAACAGATTCTTTAGCTTTTTCTTTTTGTTCTGATAACCAACTGCTCTGGATATCTTCAAGAGCATATTCCCTAAGCAACTCATCTCCAATTAATTCTGGAGATTCTGTTCCATTTAAGGTTGATATTGCCGATGTTTCCAGAAATGCACAATCACTTACAAAAGTAATATACTGACTGGCATAATCTTTATTTTCACAGATCATCTTGTCAACCAGTGCAATCTCATCAGCATTCGCCTGGCCTTCAATTAATTTGCCCAGCAACACATTAAATTTCAATATTTCATTGTCTGAAAGCTTTGACATCATATGCTTTTATCCCAGCTTGAAATAGTACGGATTATACACTTTTGCAAAATGAGATGAATTCGTGACATTGTCTGGTATATCCCATTTGTCGAACGATTGATATTCTGGGCGATGGCCTTGATTTTCATGCCATCCTGATAACGCATCTTAATAATATTTTTATCCACCTGGTCCAGCTTTGCGACACATTGCTCAATAGCTATAGCCCGATCATCTGCCTGATCGATAACCTCACTTACCAGCTCAATAATATTTTCATAAGCACGATCAGAAAATATCTTTGAATCTTTACTCATGCGAGACCAATGCTTGCGTATTACATTTCTGGCTATGCCTATGCCCCAGGCCGCAAAATTTTGCCCGCGGTCAAACTTATCAAAGCGATTCCACAGTATCGAAGTTGTTTCCTGCAAAATATCCTCAGCATCGCTGCGATTATGAATAAATAGCAGGATATAAGCGAATATCTTCTTCTGACTGGCTAAAAACAGCGTCAAAAAAGCATCTTTTTCTTGTCTTATATCTTGATCCATATTCCAATCAAACCTTTTACCAAAACAAACTCAATACCACGAGTCTTTGGCAGGAATTGCCCTGCTATATATCATTCCTCTATTTATATCATAATCTTAGGTGGAAAATAAAAAATTACACCTATAAACGGAATTTTTTATCGTTTAGTAATCAAAAACACCAAATACAGGTATGCCCAAGAGTCATTCCACAAAATAACAGATTTTATAAGTATATATAATACTTAAAAACACTCTATTGAATTGACCATTGACTATTAAGACGTTTTTCGCATACAATGCCAGTCATTAATCAGGATGCTTTAAATAAAGGGCATCTCTAATAATTGCTTTCGTAGCGAGAACGAAAGATTTTGTTTGCTGGCAAGGAACAAAGAATCGTGCATATTTGTAGATATTCGCGGTTTTTTGTTCCGCAGTCCAGCGAGCAAAAGATTCATTCGCAGTAGAAATTGAATTTTTAGAGGTTCCCTAAATTGTTTTTGTAAGGAGAATCACAAAATGAGAATAAAAATGTTGGCTCTGGCCGCTATAACACTGGCGGTGACCGGCTTTGGCATAACTAATGCTCAAATACCCAAGCTTAAAAAAGGCTTCATGATAAACGATGGCGACAAGCCCATCGATATGAAAATCACCGCCGCACCAGAAATGGTTGATTGGAATAATGATGGCAAACTCGACCTTCTGGTTGGAGCTTTTATCGATGGCAAAATCGAGCTTTTTATCAACAAAGGCACCAAAACCAAACCTAAGTTCGAAGGCGGGATAAAAATCCAGGCCGAAGGCAAAGACATCCGTCTAGCCAGTGGCTGATGTCAGGGTGCCCGTCCGCGTGTCGCGGACTTCAATGCTGATGGCAAAAAAGACATGGTCGCTGGTGATACCAATGGTAATATCTTTCTGTACATCAATGTCGGAACCGATAGCAAACCAAAATTTAACAAACCAACCCTGATCACAAAATGGAAACCAACTCGTGCCAAACCTGAAGCCGTTGACTGGAATAATGATGGCAAAATTGACATCCTTTTTGGCGATGAAAAAGGCAATATCCTTCTAATGCTCAATAAAGGCAGTAAAACCAAACCCGATTTTACTAAACCTGCCCCACTTAAAACTACTAATGACAAAGACCTGAACGCTGGCATGCGCGTTGACATCACAGTATATGACTGGGATAACGACAAGAAAAAGGACCTGATTTGTGGCGATGAATTTGCAAATGTTACTTTCTATAAAAATATTGGCACTGACAAAGAACCAAAGTTCGATAAAGCAATTCCAATGACGGCCAAAGGCTGGCCTATCAGTCCTAAGTCGCCTTCTAGCGAAAGAATCAACATTGATGGAGTCAATGGTGCCATATACGCTGGTCGTAGTGGCGATTTCACTTTATATCAATCTGGCCAAAAACCTGCAAAAATCATGCTGGGTGATAAACCTTATACCCATGGCAAAACAAGCTGCTTCTTTAGTTTTAGCGATATTAACAGCGATGGCACTTCTGATTTGCTTAGCTGTGATGAAAATGGCAATTTGCAGTTACTCATTAATGAATCCAAAACCGGGTTAAAATTCACCAAGTCTGTCACTGTAAAAGATGGCGTTAAAAATTTCAATATTGGCTATAAAGCCAAACCAACCATCATAGATTACAATAATGATGGCAAACCCGATATTATGTGCCAGGGAAATTCTGGAGAAAAAATCAGAGTTTACCTAAACAAAGGTACCAAAACCAATCCTGTATTCAATGGCTATTCCGAACCTGAATTCGATGGTTATTCACCAATTAATGGCGGATACCGCTGCCGGGTCGATATCGCTGACTATAACAGCGATGGCAAATCTGACCTGCTCTATGGCGTAACCAGTTACAATGGCGGAGCTAACATTTATGTATTTTTAGCTGAATAAAATAAGCTCAATATTAAATTCAAAGTCGCCTGAGATTATCCAGGCGGCTTTTTTTATGGAATTGTGCAGGCTTTTATTAATTCTGGCGATATTATTATAATGAAGAAATTAAAATTATTGATAGTTTCCGGAACTTTCCCCAATATCCAATGCGGTATTTCTAAACATGTTGAAATTGTCGCCAACAGTCTTGCCGACCAATTCGATCTACATGTGCTTACCTCTGCCGATGACTGTGTAGATACATCCATTGCCAAAAACTATACCGTTCATCCCATCATCAAAAGCTGGAAACTCCTCAGCGCCCCGGCAATCCGCAAAGCAATTATCAAGCTAAACCCCGACATAGTTAATATTCAAAACCCAACCGCAAAATACTGTGGTATCGGCTCATTTTTGATGTCGGTAGTTGCACCCTCACTTAAACATAAATGCCCCCATATCCGCATCGTGGTCATGCAGCATGACATCGCCGTTGGCAGAGCAATATTACGCTGGCGCTACAAGCCCTTGTTCAAAGCCGCCGACGCCATCACCGTATCCAATCAACGCGACCGCCAGGCAATTTTCAATCTTGGCATCGCCGAAGAGAAAGTCCTGATTACCCCAATGACTTCACATTTTGATATCGTCCCGGCTGATAAACAAATGAAAAGACAGGCCCGCGACATTCTCACTATCGACAATGATGCTTTATGCATCAGCTATTTCGGTTTTGTTCATCCAGGCCGTAATATCGATTTATTATTAAAAGCGGCTTCTATCATCAAAAATCAGGGACGAAAAATCAAAATTATCATAATTGGCGGGTCTTCAAAAGGAGCTGAACTTTATTATGCAAAATGCCAGAATCTTGCTGATGAACTTGGTATAAAAGATGATGTCATCTGGACAGGCTATGCCACCGCCCAACAGATATCCGATGGGTTGGCTGCTTCAGATTTATTTGTTTCACTGCCCAGTCGCGGCGCCGATATGCGAAACACTTCAATTCTTACCGCCATTTTAGCCTGCCTGCCGATTATAACTTTAGAAAACCCCAAATATTTGCGCGACCCGGATTTAGATAAACTTAACTGTATCACAATCAAACAGCTAAATGTAAATGATCTGGTAAATGCAATTGAAAAAGCGGCTTCTCAGGAAATTTCAAATCAGGCATTATTGCAAAGTCGTCAGGCTTTGCTACCTGAGAAAATCTGGGCCAGACACATGGAAGTCAACAGACAAGCATTCCTGAATTTATAAGAGTACGAAAATTAAAATTATCTTTCTTACTTTCACACCTTCGCACTTTCAAACAAACAAAAAACCCCTTGGCTATCAACCAAGGGGTTTCTTTTTTGTTTGGGTAGAAATATTAAAACTAAACTTTGAATTGCCCTACTAACCCATGAAGCTCTTCTGAAAGCTTAGATAGCTCGGTGCTGGCAACCTGGGTTTGAGCAGAACTTTGAGCTGTCTGACGTGCCGCGGCATCAACACCTGTAATATTCTTTGTTATTTCCTGGCTGGCAGAAGCCGACTCCGATATACTTCTTGATACCGTATCGGAAACCGTAGCAACACTGGATACACTTTGAGCGATTTCTCCTGTTGTAGCGCTTTGTTCTTCAACTGCAGCGGCAATTGAACGGGAGACATCATTAACTTTCTTAATAACCTCAGAAATCTTACTGATAGATTCTACTGATTCAGTGGTTGTACTTTGGATAGCACCAATACGCTCACTGATTTCATTAGTAGCTTCAGCGGTCTGCTTGGCAAGTTCTTTGACTTCATTGGCCACAACCGCAAAGCCCTTGCCTGCGTCACCGGCTCGAGCGGCTTCAATTGTAGCGTTCAAGGCTAATAGATTAGTTTGCTCAGCGATATCTTGAATGACTTCAATGACTTTTCCGATTTCATCAGCGGCCAGACCTAACTGATCAATTTTTTCATTACTGCTCGTTGCTAAAACTGAAGCCTCATCAGCAACAGTGGCGGCCTGTTCAGCATTACTAGCAATTTCACTTACACTGGCAGTCATTTCCTCTACCGCCGCTGCTACCATTCTGATACTGGCTGACATTTCCTCTGTCGATTTTGCCATACCAACCATATTAACCGACATTTCCTCCGCTGCCGCCGAGACCGATACCGATTGATTGGTCATTTCTTCTGCACCACTGGACATTTGTGCAGCAGTAGCAGAAAGTTCAGTAGACGAACTCGAAACAATTGCAGCATTGCCTGTTATCTGAATAATGATATTTTGAATTTTCTCAACAAAAACATTAAACCATTTAGAAAGTTCACCCATCTCATCATTAGAATCAATTACAAGCCTCTTTGTCAAATCGCCTTCGCCTTGGGCGATATCCTTTAGCATATCACTGGCATTTTTGATTGGTTTAGCAATCTTATTCGCTACATACATCGTCAAAAAAGATAATACTATACATATCAAGACTGTACTAATAACAATTTGTTGAATTTGTGATTTTATCTCCGCAGCGATAGCCTGGCTCTTTGCAGCAACAGCTTTTTCAATATCATCAACATAGGCACCTGTACTTATAACCCAATTCCATGGTACAAATGTTTTCGCATATGTAATTTTCTCAATTGGTTCATTTTCACCAGGTTTTGGCCATTTGTAACTAGTGAATCCATCTCCGGTTTTTTCAATATCAGCCAACTGCTCCACTAATAATTTTTTCCCATCTGGGTCAGTATAAATATCATCAGCAATGTCGGTACCTACAAGCGATGCCTTGGCATGCTGTAGCATTTTCCGAGTATCTTTATTGAAAACATATAAATATCCACTCTTATCTTCTTCATAACGAATTGTATTTATCGTTTCCAATGATTTTTTTTGCATTTGCCCTTCAGTCGATTCCATATAAACACCTGTCCCAATTATCCAACCCCAAGGTTCATAAAGCTTGACATAGGATATTTTTTTCACAGGTTTTTCTTCACCTGGTTTGGGCCACATATAATCTACCATGCCTTCGCCATTTTTTTTGCACACCTCTACCATGTTAACGAAAAATTTCTTGCCTGTTGGGTCAGTAAAATCTTTCATGCTGGTGCCATCCATTGAAGGTATTATCGGATGCATAATCATATTTGCTTCTAAATCATTTATCCAAAAATACTGTTCCTGTTCATATCGCATTTCTTTAACGATCTTAATGGCCAGCTTCTTTTGTTCCTGTTCTGATAAATCACTGTAATTCTTGTGGATTGTTTCAATGGTTTTATAAACAACCTCAACCAATCCGCTGAGTTTACCTTGATATGCTTCAGTAAGTTTTGCAACATTCTGGCTATCATTATAAGATGCCTCTGCAATAGTATAAGCATTATCAACATAAACGGTCAACATCGCCTTACGTTGTTCCATCAACTCTGTTTCTGTTTCTGCAATGCGTTCATTTCCCATTTTCTTTATAGTAATAATTGAAAATACGGAAATAGTCACACCTACAAGCACAACTCCAGATACTACCAAACTAACAAGTTTACCTCTAATTTTCATACTCAAACCTTTCAAGTAATCAGTTGCAACATCATATTAATTAATGCAAAGCAATTATGCTTTTAACCAAATCGTAAAAAACACATAAATCAAATGTTTTTTCATCCATATATAGATTCGACAAATCCACAAATAAACTTAACCATGAGTTAATCAATTTTTGATTGCTACCGATTTGGGAATAGCAAAATTTACCTCCAAATATTCAGGTCCGATAAAAACATAACATCCATGCTAAATCAATCTAGTAATCCTAATATTAATCTCTCTATCTTAAAAATCTGCTTTTTTTTTGATTAAAATAAAATCTAACATTAGCATTAGGTACGTCTATAATTTTTATAATCACTTTTTTATCTGGACCTCCTTATCACATACATAACTATTGATTCTATGAAAAGACATAAAACAACATCAACACTTCCTATCATTTCTTGACATACTAATATATACCAAGAATATACATAAAAAAACCCTCCGAACTTATTAAGAACGAAGGGTATATTTAGCTTAGCTGAGTTTTTTTAGAAATTCCAGCCCATACGAACATAAGCTGTAATAAATTCTTCAGGAGAATCATTAGTCATCACATCAAACAGCACTTTTGTCCAGATAACAAAATTACCCTTCATCCACATTAATTCCGGCCCGACACCAATATATAACGAATGGTCATCATCATTGTCATCATCGGTTATTTCAAATTCACCTTTGGCGGCAACACCGACTCTAAATCCACCGGGCAACCCCATGTGGAAAGTCTGCCAGAGTTCCAGCTTGTCATCCGGATTATATTTGATTGGACCAGCTGAGGTATTGAAATCCCAGCGAACTTCGGTATCGGTACCAAACATACCTTTATTAAACAAAGTAGATAGAATAAAGAAAGGCTGAACGCTGAAAGAACCATTACCAAAATTTACGCCACTATCAGGAACGAGCTTTTTAGCATCATAAGGGTCGCATTTACTGTCATAATTTCCGGTAGGAAATCTAAAATCTGATCCAGCCAACACCCACCATTTATTTCCTGGGTCTTTCATGTCATTTGCTTTTTCGCTATGCCAACGATAGGCACCACCAATAAAAGCATCGCCAAGGTCCCATTTACTGTCGCCAACCAGTTGCATAGGCCCACCTGGAGTACTGACTGTGGCTTCCTGATCGATATAGCCATAAGGTATAACTGCATGAATTACTCCATTATCCCACCATTTTACCGGACGGAACAAACTGACATTGACATCAATATCAAGATCTTTAAGCCCAATATCATCACGAGCAAAGTCCTGGCCATGCTGATAAATGTTAAAATACTGAAAATGATAGCCCGGAGGAGCTGCCGCTTCGAGTAAATCAGTTTCCGCCTGTACTTTGCCTGCAACGCTGACGAGACAAATTAATGTGAGAATCAATAGCTTTTTCATAACAATGCTCCTTATAAAGTAAATACTGCGTTTCTGTCAACAGATACATATATCAGCTCAATACTAATCTTGGCAAGAAAAAAAACACATATTTTAACTAATGTGTTATTATTTCGACTTTATATGAAATAAAGCATAAATTATCGCATATTTTAGATTTTGAGATTGTATCTATAGTGATTTCTTTGTAAATTGTGTGGCTTGCAGTTATTTATCATTTGGCTTAGATTTCTCTGTTCAATAAAATTTATCTGCTAAAAAGTAAATAAAAATCGTAAACTGTTTATTTCCAAACACTTATGATTTGCGGGCGTGGCGGAATTGGCAGACGCGCTGGATTTAGGTTCCAGTACCGTAAGGTGTGGAGGTTCGACTCCTCTCGCCCGTATTTTTTTCATCTCAAATGATGATATGAGCGCTCATAGCTCAACTGGATAGAGCATCGGTCTTCGAAACCGAGGGTTGGGGGTTCGACTCCCTCTGGGCGTATTTCCTTAAACTCATTCTTTTCAATAACTTATCGAATTTAATTCAAAAGATCTAAAATATAAAAGGCAGGCTTTCTTTTGGGAAAACCTGCCTTTATCATTCCTTTGACTTATAAAACCCGGTATCCTTACCAGGTGTACTCTTCTGATAGTCTTTCAGCTACGACATCAATTTTGGAATCAATATCATAAGTACCAGCCTGAATCTGTTGTCGGACAGCCTCAACTTTTTCTTGTCTGACTTCCGGCATCTGCTGCATACGAGCAAGATACATGGCATTTTCAGATATTTCTACTCTGTCAGCTCGTGCAGGTTGGCTTTTTGCTGAATTCTCGCTGCCAGGTTGCACTGGCTGGTTGGAAATCGGACTCAAAGGCCGATATCCATCAATTCGGTTAATGTTATTCATTTTTTCAGTCTCCACTATATAAGGTTTTATTCTGCTTTTGGCGTTAGCCTTCCGTGATCAGCGGCTCTGCATTTCCATTGACCACAATATGTTGTAGTTGTGACGAACTCCGTCGTTTAACTTAACATCACATTTATCGTCAGGTGCTTTCAAAAAACTTGAATTAATTTATCACTATTATCAACAGTTTATCCACATTTATCAGTATTGATAACCGCATTGGTCGATCATTATTGGACTTTAACCTAATAATGTCACAATAGGCAAACTTATATATGCTTACCTATCTTAACTTCCCTGACTCAATTAACATTTTCTTAGACCTATAATGATATTACAACATATTGTGTTGCAATTTATAAACATTATATAACGATCTGGAAATACCAGATTCACGAAAATAACAATTTAATTTAATTTAATTTTTTTCAAAATTTTCTATTTCCCCCATTTAAATTACATATTTAGGATATCAGCCGCATCCAAATAACAAAAATTCAAACCTTTTTTAACCCTATTGCAAAACAGACTATATATGTATATAATATCCAGCTGGAATTATTGTAAGCAATTGTCAACAATAGATTTAGACATAATTTAGATAAAATAACGCTATTTTTGAGCGTCATTATCATATATATTGGAACATTTCACATGGTAAAACGTGATTATTATGACATTCTAGGGGTTAACAAAGGCGCCAACGCTGATGAAATCAAAAAAGCTTATCGCAAGCTGGCGCGGAAATATCACCCTGATACCTCCGGCAATGACAAAGCCAAAGCCGAACAATTCAAAGAAGTCCAGGAAGCCTACGAAACTCTCAGCGATACCGAAAAAAGAAGAAATTTTGACCGCTTTGGCCATACCGGTTCTAATTCGTTTAACAGCAAAAGCAGTGGAGGCTTTGGCTCTGCTGGACGTGGTGGTATGGAATTCGACTTTGCAGACCTCTTTGGTAGTAGCGGCGGTGGTGGCTTTGGCGATTTGTTTGGCTCTATGACAGGACGGTCCAGAAGACAGCGACCCAGCAAGCCGCCAACTAAAGGGCAGGATATTAATCACAGCGTAACCATCAGTTTTGATGAAATGACCTCTGGCACTACCCGCGATGTTGCATTAACCTTAACTGAAGGCCGACGACAAAGCCAACAAAAACTCGAAGTTAAAATCCCGCAAGGTATCAAAGATGGTGGCAAAATTCGTCTGCGGGGCAAGGGCCAACTGGCACCCGGGGGCCCTGGCGACCTGATAATTACAGTTAATGTCCAAACTCATCGTTATTTCAAACGCGATGAAAATGATATCCTTTTAGATGTACCACTAACAATAACTGAAGCAGCATTGGGTACCAAAATTGATGTCCCAACTTTACATGATAAAACAACAGTAACCATCCCCTCCGCAAGCAGTGGTGGCAGAAAACTGAGACTGCGCGGTAAAGGAATCAGCAATGGTAAAACCACCGGCGATATGTACCTGATCCTGAAAATTATTCTGCCTGATAACATTGACGACTCAAGCAAAGAATTATTAGAACAGTTCGCTGCCCAAAATCCCCAGGATGATATTCGCAACAGCTGGGACTGATGGCAAATTTCAACATTGGAGAACTTAGAAATGAAATGGCTTTTGTTATTGATATTGGTGCTAAACAGTTTCTGTTTTGCCGTTGAGGACCAACAGGTAACGGATTCAACCCAACAGAAAGTTTCCAACGCAATAGATTCTAAAAATAATCAAAATGCAGATGCCAACGAAACCGCCAAACTCGAAAAGAAAAAGTTTAAGACATTATTATTATGGACAATATTACTGATCATTAGCTTTATGGTTATTATTTTCATTTCAGTTGTCATCAGAAGCGGCAGACGTTGTCGTGAACTTGCTGGCATTGGCAAAAAAAATCCACCCACCGAACATGTCGACGCCTGGAGCAACTATCGCCTCAGCGAAAAAGATATGGACATAGAACCTGACATAGAAGAAGCAGAAGAACGATAGAAAGCATAAAACCTGTTTTGACAAATGCAAACAATAACAATCATAAATTAAAGCTGAGTCGCTGTCAACGTATACGTTCAAAAAGCGAATTCGCCCAGGTTTTCGACAGCAAACAAAGTGCAGCCAACAATACATTAATAATTTATATGCACAAAAACACCCTTGCCTTTAGTCGTGTCGGTGTATGTGTCGGCAAAAAATTAGGTAATGCCGTCCAACGTAACAGATTTAAAAGAACTCTACGACAGGCCTTTCGAGTTCTGCAACACCAACTCCCCATGGGCTATGATTATGTCATAATACCGCGACTTACAGAAAAACCATTGGCCAAAAAATATGAAGCTGCATTGCTAAATGTATCGCCCAGGTTGGTAAAAAAAATTGAAAGAAAACTGGAAAACCAATCCGATGAATTGGATTAATAATATAATCAGGATTCCTAACTGGATTTTTACTAAATTCATCCGTTTTTACCAGCTAGCTATCTCGCCCTGGCTGGGTAGCAATTGCAAATTCGTCCCTACCTGCAGCCAATACAGCCTTGAAGCACTTAGCAAACACAATATTTTCAAGGCTTGCTATCTGATAATCTGGCGTATTTTACGCTGCCACCCCTTCAACAAAGGTGGCTATGACCCGGTACCTCAAAAAAACAAAAAATGAAGTAATATTTTAAGGACTGAAGCTAATTTTCATGATAATCCCTTTTTATCGATTCAGTTTTGCTGATTTTTTTCAGATAACCTTCATAAGCCAATCAACTTACAGGATAGCTGTGCCAATTAAAAAAACAGAAACCTGCTGTAAAAAAATAAACAAAACACTAAATTAAACTAATCTGCGTAAATCAGTAATAATCCGCTAAAATCCGTGACTAATAGATTATTGCCCATGACTTTAATCAAATAGTTGCAACTTATAGCTAAAATGTTACACATAAAGTAACATTCGATTTTCACAAACTTGCTAACTTTTAGCTGGCATAAATGTTAGAATATCTTTATGCTTATACATATCTGAATACAAAATCCCTTAAAGTACTCATTAATTTTTTCTGGAGCAAGCTGTGCCAAACAGCCAACAAAGTACAAAACAACTTTTAGACCGCATTGAAGATCTAATCGACAAACAGCATTTCGAAGCTTTGAAATCACTATTGGAAGAAACTCGAACTTCCGATGTTGCCGAAGTAGTCGAAGTAGTCGATGAAGTCGCCCGACAAATTCTGTTTGACTTGCTGGGACCCAAAGAAGCTGGCGAAGTTCTGGAAAAAATTGACGAAGCTACTCGTAATGAAATCGTCGAAGATATGACCAGTAATGAACTGGGAGAAATTGTTTCTACGCTGCCACCTGATGAAGCCGCCGACATCATGGCAGACTTTAGTCAGAAACGTACCGAAGAAGTACTCGACCAGATGGATGATGAAGAATCCGATCAGATCGAAAAGTTACTGTGCTTTGACGAAGAAACCGCTGGCGGTATCATGACCCCGGTCTTATTGGAAATCAATATCAAACAGACTGTAAGGGATGCTATCCAGGCTTTTCGCCAGGGTGATCCCGACGATGATTTTTATTCTGTTTTTGTTGTTGATAATAATCGTAAGTTAAAAGGCGTTGTTAGCATCCAGGAGCTTTTACGATACCCCCGCAATACTCCTATAGTCAATGTAATGGATACCGATTCACCCACCGTACCAGCCGAAGCCGATCAGGAAGAAGTTGCTAACATTTTCCGTAAAAATGACCTTATTGTCATGCCCGTTGTAGATAACAATCACATTCTGCTTGGTAGAATCACTGTTGATGATGTCGTTGACGTCATGGAAGAAGAAGCCGAAGAAGATGTCATGGTGATGGCCGGTACCCACCCCGATGAATTCGATACCCGACGTTCCTGGCAGGCTGCTAAAGTGCGACTTCCATGGCTTTTGACATGCCTGACCTGTGCGATTATATCAGCAAGCTTTTTCCAGGGCATCTTCCGTCAACATTTTATGGATATCGATTGGATTTGTATATTAATGTTCATGCCTGCTATTGCCGCTATGGGTGGCAACAGTGGTATGCAGACTTCCACCGTCGTTGTCCGTGGCTTAGCCACTGGCGACCTGGCAGGGCTGGATATTGGCCAGGTTTTCCTACGCGAAATCCGCATAGCTTCTTTAGTAGCAATGATTTGCGGATCAGTAGCAGGTGCATTAGCTATCGGCTGGCTCTGTGTTTTTCCCGATGTTACATTACCATCAGAACTGGCTGGAGCAAATAACAGTATTGATATAGTTTCAGCCCAGACACTAGCTAAAATTCCGGTTAATCATGCCATTGCTTTGGGATGTTCGGTAGGCCTTTCGATTTTCTGCTGTGTAATTTTATCCACTATAATCGGTTTATCACTGCCTTTTTTATTCCGTAAAATTGGTGTTGACCCCGCTATTAGCTCTGGACCTCTGGTGACAACCGCAAATGACGCTTTAAGCTATGTCGTTTACTTTAGCTTAGCTTTTTTATTATTGCAAAAAATTAGCTAATAATTACTGGTTAGGGCCTACCTGCTTCCGCCTTCTGGCTTCTGACTGTACTTTTTAGCAATTTTAGCCCTAGATATGCCTTTTTTTATATGAAAATCAATTGACAAAGTCTTTTCCTTCGCTATAATACCCAATTCTGCTAACAAGCTTGGCAGAAGTTCTGTATTTATGTAATTAAGACCTTAGCGTCAAATTAACAAACGCCTGCTAACTGGGCGTAAGGAAAGAAAAAATGCAAAAAGCAAAATTGCAACATACAACAGTAGCTAAAACTGGTCAGGTTGATCAGGAATGGTTCATTGTCAGTGCACAAAATCAGGTTCTTGGCCGCCTGGCAGTTAAAGTAGCCATGATTTTAATGGGCAAAAATAAACCTGAATATACTGCCCACGTTGACACTGGTGATTTTGTGATCATTACCGACGCTGAAAAAATTGGCATCTCCGGCACCAAGGCCGAAACCAAAGAATATGATTACTACACTAATCACTCCGGTGGTCATAAATATGTCAAATATGCTGACGCAATGGCTAAAAAACCTGAATGGGTTATCACCGAAGCTGTCCGACGGATGTTGCCAAAAAACAAAATCGGCACCAAAATGCTAACTAAACTTAAAGTATATAAAGGCAGCGAGCACCCACATGCCGCTCAAATGCCAAAAGAAATTAACTAATTTTGAAAATATTGGTCTAGTTTTAACTTAACCACATTAATAAGAGGTAAAAAAAGTGGCTGAAAATCAAGCAACAGGCACACAGTTAAATATTCCTACCGGCGACACACCGGTTACTCCAGTAATGCCGACCGCTCCTGTTAGCAGTGCTCCTGCTACCAGACGTTCTCGCCAAAAATCTGCTGGCGAACTTGGCCCTAAAGAATATTGCTGGGGCACAGGTCGTCGTAAAAGCTCTGTCGCACGCGTTCGCGTTCGTCCAGGCAGTGGCAAAATCCTTATCAACAAAAAAGATGTCACAAATTACTTCAGTCTTGAAAAAGATCAGACTGCTGTAAAAGCTCCGTTGAAAGCCACCGGCAATCTTGAAGCTTATGATGTCTGGGTTAACGCCAATGGTGGCGGAACTACTGGCCAGGCCGGTGCTATCCTGATGGGTTTATCTCGTGCTTTAATCGCTGCTGACCCTGCTACTTTCCAGGCTCTTCGCGACGGCGGATTCCTTACTCGTGACAGCCGTATGGTCGAACGTAAAAAATATGGCCAGAAAAAAGCTCGCAAAAGCTTCCAGTTCTCAAAACGTTAATCGTTTATTTTACTGGTTCAAACAAAATTTCCAAAGCTCCAACATCAGTTGGGGCTTTTTTTATAACTTCATCTATACCAATCCTGTAGAGACAAGGCATGCCTTGTCTCATTCCCGCAATCCAATAACTCTATCCTTTGGTGTCCACGCGCTGGCGATTGTGATTATAATGTGCCAACCCTAAGCCGAAAGCACGGTTTAGTTGTTAGATTGCTTTATATTAAAAAAAACACTCCCAGCTCTAAGCCAGAAGTGCTTTCAAAACATATTATTATCATTTTTATATCAGTCAAAATTCACACATTTGGCGTAAGTATCACGGCTCGGTAGTCAGTAACTTCCCACAGCGTATCGCCCAATAACAATGAATATCCATTTTCCTGCGGCACATTAAAAGCTATATCCAATGTTATGGTCCCGCCCGGGGTTAGCCCTTCCAACGCGTCACCATTATCTTTTTGCCTATGGGTAAAATCTGAATAATAAAAATTAGCTTCGCTATCAACCAATTCCATTATCGGCAAACGCTGAGCCTCATCATCTATATTGGTGATGGAAATATTTATCAACAAAAACAGATGCTTCTTCTTCTTACATTTTGTCCATTCAGAACTATTAACAACATATTCAAAATAGCCATGCCTGACCCTGCGACCCTGCTCATACACCCATTCATGAGATTCTTGCAGACGACGGGCAATTTCCGCCTGACGAGCAGACCGCTGATGAGCGATACGCGCAGCTTCACTCTTATCCTTAGCTACGCTCTCTTTTTGTAATTGTGCCACTGTCTTAAATTCCACGCTGACAGCTCTTAGCGACTCATTACATTTTGGACAATTTATAACCTTGCATACAGTCAAGTCAGGCGTAGATACTCCCGCATGACACTTTGGACATTTTGATTCTATCATGGTAATCTTCTTACTTTCTCTTTGCTTTGAAACAGCCCCACCTAGCTAATACAGTAACGAAATTGTCTCATTCTGTCAAGGCATAATTGAAATAATATAGAAAAAAAATTTGTACTACTCCAATACCCGAAAATGCTAAAGTGGGATTCTAACTTCTCCCAAATCGTCTTTGCTACGATTTGGCTCCTATGCTTATTGTATGGCCCCGGATTTAAAAAATCCGGGACTTAATGGTGTGTTATTTTTTGTTGATTTTAGCCCAGGTATCCTTCAAGGTCGCTGTGCGATTAAAAACCAGCTCTTCAGCGGTAGAATCTTTATCACAGCAGAAATACCCCAATCTCTCAAACTGAACCGTCTGGCCTGGCTCGATCTCTTTGCAGGCTGGCTCCAGAAAACAATTTATCCGAACCTCCAGCGAATCTGAATTTAGGTTTGCGGTAAAATCCTGCCCTTCTTCAACCTTATCGGGGTTTTCTGTATTGAAAAGATTGTTATAAAGTCGAATTTCAGCCAATACCGATTCACTGGCAGAAACCCAATGCATGGTAGCTTTGACGCGTCGACCATCAGGAGCATTGCCACCCCTGGTTTCAGGATCATAACTGCAAATCAATTCGATCACTTCACCCTTTTCATTTTTTACCACATCAGTACAGGTCACAAAATAACCATAACGCAAACGAACCTCCCGCCCTGGTGCCAGACGGAAAAACTTCTTAGGAGGTTCTTCCATAAAATCTCCCCGTTCAATATATAACTCACGGGTAAACGGCACCTTACGGCTACCAGCTTCTGCATCTTCAGGATTATTAATCGCATCAAGCCAATCAACCTGATCTTCAGGATAGTTTTCGATAACCACCTTCAAAGGATCAATTACACCCATAACCCGATTTGCTTTTTTATTCAAATCATTACGGACGCAATGTTCTAATAATGCAAAATCAATCGTACTTTCAGTCTTCGCTACCCCGATTGTCTTGCAAAAATCAAGAATCGCCTCAGAGCTATAGCCCCTGCGCCGCATTCCTGAAATCGTTGGCATACGCGGATCATCCCAGCCATTAACCAGCTTATCCTGCACCAGCTTCAACAGCTTACGTTTGCTCATAACCGTATAAGTCATATTCAATCGAGCAAATTCTATCTGCTGAGGATGATGAATATTTAATTGATCGATAAACCAGTCATATAATGGCCGATGATTTTCAAATTCCAGCGTACAAATAGAATGGGTAATACCTTCCAGCGAATCTTCCAGACCATGAGCCCAATCGTACATCGGATATATGCACCATTTATCACCACTGCGATGATGGCTGGCATGTAAAATACGATACATAACTGGGTCACGCATATTAATATTAGGATGAGCCATATCGATTTTGGCTTTTAATGTTTTACTGCCATCGGCAAATTCACCATTTTTCATTTTCTCGAACAATTCAAGGTTTTCATCAACAGTCCTATTTCGATATGGGCTGTTTTGACCCGGAGCTGTAAGAGAGCCTCGGTACTTACGGGTTTCTTCACTACCTAAATCACAGACATAAGCCTTGCCTGCTTTGATAAGCTCAATTGCATAATCGTACATCTGCTGAAAATAATCTGAAGCATAAAAAATACTATCATCAATATCCCAGCCCAGCCATTTTACATCTTCAATGATGGAATTCACATACTCATCTTCTTCTTTGACCGGGTTGGTATCGTCAAAACGCAAATTGCATTTACCGGAAAATTCCTGAGCCAGTGAAAAATTAAGATTTATACTTTTGGCATGACCAATATGGAGATACCCATTTGGCTCTGGCGGAAAACGTGTATGGACACGGCTATCCCATTTACCCGATTCAATATCTTCAGTTATTATCCCCCTGACAAAGTCAAGCGAGCGTTTTGGTTCTATATTTTCTGTCATGATTTTATATCCTGCATGATTTTCATGTAATTTTATATTAAGTTCGTATATAATATCGGCAATTGGAGCAAGAATCAATGATAGAACTTATCGAAAATATACTACAATTTGAAGATTTACCTAAGGAATTATCTGATATTAAAATAATTCATATAACTGACATGCATAGTCACAGCTATGGCAAATATGAACAAGCCACCAATGATGTTTTAAATCAACATGACGACGCCGACATGCTGATTTTATCTGGCGACATCTGCCACCAATTCTGTATTCCAAATTTACTCAATGACACACCCGCCGACAGCCACCCACGCAAAATTGGTCTGTCAAAACATGGATATCTGGCCAAACCTGCAACCCAGGCCGCTTTTGATGTTTGTAAAAAATTATTCGACCACCGCAATTACCCATTGGGCATCTATGCCGCTCAGGGAAATCATGATTCCGATAAATTGATGGCTATGTTGCCTGACCTTGGCATCACCACACTCAATAACAGTGCAGTCAAAGTCAAACATCGAAGCTGTGAATTCTTCATCGCAGGCCTGCGCTGCCATAGCAGAAATTCCTGTGATATCCCCGCTACTATCAGTCAAATAGAACCGGGAAAATTTTCGATAGCGATTTGCCATTATCCCGAATTAGCTGAACCATTAGTCGCTGGCGGAATAAATTTGATATTTGCTGGCCATACCCATGGCGGCCAAATCTGCAAACCCAATAGACAACCAATCATAACTCACAGCCGCACAGGGAAATATTATGTTTCAGGTTTAACTAAAATCGACAACAGCTATATCTTTACCAGTCGTGGAATTGGCACTACAACCGTCCCCATCAGATTATTCTGCAAAAGACAAATAGCGGTCTTTACCCTTAAAAGAAAATAAATCACCAACAACCACTCATAACTGTAGAGACAAGGCATGCCTTGCCTCCCCCCAAATCCCAATTTCAAAAGCCAGAACATAAAGGTTTTGTTATCTATTTAAATCTTTCCGGTTCATTTGTGTTAACCGAAGCGACCCATTTCCCCGATAAATATTTTTTTGCCACACGCAAAACATCTTCTCTGGTTACCGCCATCACCCGGTCAGCGTTCTTGCGCGACCAGTTATAATCCTGGTAAAATAATTCATCAATTGCCGCAGCTCCCGCTGCATCAGCATTAGTAAGCTTGCTAAGAACTTCAGCATTAATTAACTTGCTCTTTGCCCGGGCAATTTCTTCTTCAGTAATCTTTCCGGCAGCTGCATTAGCCAACTGCTCCTGAATAATATTCAGCACCAACGGAGCTTTCTGCCCTTCGCACTGAGCCGTCGCTAATATAAAGCCAGGCAAATATCCATCGGAGCTGTATGCCCAGGTGGAATAAACCAGTTGCTTGCCACGCAGCTGCTCAAAAAGCCAGCCACTACTGCTGCCAACCAGTTCCATCAATACCGACATTGGATAGCGGTCTTTAATCTCGGTACATTTCATCCCCGTATAACCAATATGTACAGTAGCGCCGTTTTTCTCGGTTTTAGCGACATAAATCTTATTTTCATTTCGGACCGGCTCTGGTTCAAACTTCGCCAAATCTATCATTTCTCCAGCTTCTATCGAACCAAAACGCTGACGGACCACCGCTTCAGTTTTTTCCAGATCAATATCGCCATAAATTGCCAGAACACCTCTTTTACCCAGCACAACCTGTTTATGGAAAGCAATAAGCTGCTCGCGGGTTATTGTCTTGACTGAATCAGATTCGCCGATACGCTGTAAACGATATGGACTTTTGACAAAAAATTGTTCCAGGAATATTTTACTGCCGGCGGCATTCCAGTCATTAGGAATCTGAGCGATATTTGCCAGTAATCTTGGCCGCAACTTATCAAGCTCATCCTGAGGAAATACCGCAGCGGTTACAACTTCACTGAATATATCAAACGCTTTATCAAAATCTCCAGTCATAACTTCAGACGTATAGCTAAAAACATTATTGCCGCTACTGGCACCAATCTGCCCCCCAACATTAGCAAAATAGTCATCTATATCACGGGCCGAATAACTTCGAGTACCTTTAGTGGATAAAGATGTCATCATCGTGGTTATGCCATTGTTGTCGGCAGTCTCATTTAATAATCCGCCCTGAAAAAACATCTGCATCGAAACCATCGGTACTGTGCTGTTTCGCTTCAGTAGAACCCGTAAACCATTATCCAGAACAATTTTCTTTACCGGTGTCTCTGTTGTTTTTTTTGCAACCTCTTCTTTACTCTTTGGCAATGCTGTTGGCGTCAGAACCAAAGTCAGCTGCTTGTTTGCATCAAGATATTTCTTTGCCATCGCCTGAACTTCGCTGGCGGTAACTTTCTGCATATTTGCAATATAATTCCGTGAAAAATGCACATCACCAGTCGCGAAATAATCTTCTGCCATCGTCGAAGCCTGCTGCTCGGCGGTTTGATTACGCTGAATATGTTCTACCTGCAATCTACGCTTGGCTCGCGCCAGCTCTGCCGGCTCAACACCCTGAGCGACAACCCGGTCAAGCTCCTGCCAGATTGCTGTTTTGACCGCTTCAACCTTCTCAGGCATAACACTGCATATTATCGCAAAAGTGCCTTCGGCCCAATGAGGAGTATAATTATATGACATCACCGACAAAGCCAGTTGTTTTTCTTCTACCAAACCTCTATACAAACGTGATGTACGACCATCCCCTATAATACTCGCTAAAGTATCCAGTGCATATAAATCTGCATCCTGTAATTTTATCGAAGGGAAACCTATCTGCAATTGAGCCGGACCTTTCATCGCTGGAAAAACTTTTACTACACTTCTCGGTGCAACGATTTCCGGTTCAACAGGTAATACAGAATCTTCAACTGGCTTACGTTTGAAATTAACTAACTCTTGTTCAATCTTACTGAGCATCTTATCGGCATTTATATCACCAGCTACAACTATCACACAATTATCTGGTATATAAACCCGGTCTCTATATGCTTTAATATCCTTATTTGTCACCGTCTTTAAAATATCTTTATGACCAACGACCGGAAACTGCCCTGGATGCACTTTATATCTTAATTGATCAAAAAGAGCGTGCGAAACCCAACGGGGATCAGAACTGTACATTTCCAACTCGCGCTGCACTACCCCATGTTCACGTTCAAATTCTTTTTCGGTAAATGTAGCATTTATCAGCCAGTCAGTTATTAGGTTCAAGGCAGTATCGACATGCTGAGCCGGCGCGGTGAGAAAATAACAGGTTCGGTCATTGGAGGTATAAGCATTAAAACTTGCCCCGATACTCTGGATCAATTCTTTTGATTGCTCATCGGTCCTGGTACTTGTCGAGCCGCCAGCCATCAGATGCTCAAACAGATGACTCATACCGGCACCTAATAGCTTTCCTTCATATATACTTCCCGCCCTTACATATAAACGAACCGCCGCAACCGGTGCGGTATGATTTTCTTTTACAATCGCAACCATGCCATTCGGCAAAACCGCAACTATCTCACCGGGTTCATTAACCAGTCGCATCCCATGAGCCGTTTTATCAACAATCGACGCCTTAGTTTCAGATTTCTCACCCTGAGCTAATACCGCTAAGGTATTACCCAGCATAAAAAAACAAATAGCCAATTTATATATCTTATTCATATTATTTTCCTGATAATCTAATGTCATCAAAACTGCTTTACTCTATTAAAATAGAGATATAACAGCAAAAACATCATACACCCACACATGGGCCTACCAATCCCCCCGCCCCTAAATGCCGCAAAAGCCGGTAGATGGGCTATGCCCATGCCGATAAAAACCACATCGCAAAGCGATACCGAGCATTAACTCTCCACATCAGTCCTGATGATCCATTTGTTCCAGCTCAGCCAGGTATGACAGCGTTCTGTCCAGTTCGCTTTGTAAGCCGCGAATACGCAGCAGACTTTTAACCCTTGTCAATAACTCTAATTTATTGATAGGCTTACTCAGAAAATCATCAGCACCGCAATCGACGCCACGTTCGATATCGCCAACTTCATTTAGAGCTGTCACGATAATAACGGGGATAGCCTTGGTTTCTGGATCATTTTTCAGACGACGGCAAACCTCAAAACCACTCATCTTGGGCATCATAATATCAAGTAATATCACATCAGGATGCTTTTGGGCGACTTTTTCCAATGCGTCAAGACCATCGACGGCTATACGAATATCGGCACCAAGACTCAGTAAATAAGCCTCCAATAACTCAGAATTCTTAGTATTATCATCTACAATTAAAATATCTTTTTGTTGTTGCTCGGTCATAAAACCTCCATGATGTTTTAGTGCAACATTAGGCAAACTAGTTGCCCTCTCTGTCATACGAATAGTCCAACATTATAGCATCTGAAACGATAGCGTCTATGACATAATTTACCGATTAAATGACTATCGAAAACATCCCCTTTCTAGGCAATTAAGGGCAAAATTATAGGACGAAAACCTAAAATCGCAGTCACCAAAAAGCAGTTATTGACGGTTTTTTTCCAAAATTTCCCGAATTTGCGGCAAAATGTACATGTTTTCTACTTCTTTTATCCCGGATAATGCCTCTGCAATCGAATCAATACTATCCTCATCAGAAGCATCTTCATCTACAAATAGAACCTGCGAACCCTTAAATTTGCATAGACCGCCACCTGCACCGCCCAGTTTGCCACGCCGGATTTCTAGCTTCAATTGCTCGGCAAGGTCCAATAAATTGTCTAATATTTCGTTTTCTTCCACAGTTTCAAGATTTTCTATTAACAAGGCCGATAGAAATTTAGTCAGTTCATACTTCTCTGGTATGAGCTATGTCTTGGATAATCTTAAACAATTATAAATGCCAATCACAACACTGTAAAGCGGATATTAAAGATCTTGAACAGTTTACTTAACCAACGCCAGAGTATACACTTACAACTCCAGGAAAATCAGCAGAAAATCGATGAACTGGAAAAACAGCTCATCGCAGTTCAAAAGCTGGCGGCTATGGGTACAATGACCTATGTAATAGCCCACGAATTCAATGGACTATTGGTCCCGATTATCAATCACTGCGAACTTATCCAGAAATACCCTGATGACAAGGATTTAGCGATCAAATCACTTAATAAAATCCTTAAAAACAGTCAACAGGCCGCCAAAGTTGTTCATAATGTCTTAAATCTGGCCAACGATGTCAACAGGGATGGCCAAAAAGAAACAGTAATTCTTCTCAATCTTATTAACGATTGCTTTGACTGCATCGTTCGCGAACTCCACAAAGACCGCATCAATGTAAAACTCAATATCAGCAAAAAAGCGACAATAAACGTGATTCGCAGCGAATTTCAGCAGGTTTTATTGAATTTAATCATCAATGCCCGTCAGGCAATGCTGGGCCAGGGTGGCACTTTGAACTTCACATTATCACAAAGCGATGATAAGCAATATGACATTATCGAAATATCAGATACTGGTTCTGGTATCAAAAAAGATGATATCGAACACATTTTTGACCCTTTTTTCAGCACCAAAACCAATAATACCGACCCGGACACTATGGGTACCGGGCTGGGACTGATGGTATGCAAAAATATTATTGAAAAACATCAAGGTAAAATATCGGTCAAAAGCGAATATCGCAATGGCACCACTTTCACCATAAACATCCCTAAATAAAGCACTTACATCCCTTAAGCATTCACTTCCGATCCCCGGCAAGCCCCTGCTGGATAATATTTACCACCAACCTGCTTGGTCAAACTCTTTTCAGATTCGTATAATTTAGTGTAGTGTAATTATCCGATATATAATAAGACATATATCAAATGAATACTAGATAACTCAGTAGGTGCACCTATGCTAAAAAAACTCGCTTTATATCCGCTCTGTCTGACAATAATCCTCGCTTTTGCTATGCCAACCCTGGCAAAACAGCCAAAAAAAGGCTGGCAGCGAACAGAAACTACTATCAAAGCCCATGGCAATAGTAAAATCAAAGCAATCCACTATCCCTCTAAAAAGGAAATAAAAGCCAGGCCAAAACAAAAAACGCCGTTGAATTTCACAGTAGGCGTTATTGATTCGCCACCAATTGACGGCTTTGTCCCATGGATAACGGTATCGCTGACCGATGCCCGCAGTGCAGATGACAAGTGGAATGCAGTTGCTTATAATTCGGTTGTAGGTAATTTCGTAAATGAAAGTCCTGGATCTGACCCAAATAAAGATTTCGTAGTTGGATTATTTGATACTGGTGCCGGTATCACACTTATTGACTATGAAGCATCAAGACATATGGGGATTACAGACTCGTATTTAACAGAATTTACTATTGATGTAGGCGGGGCAAATTCATCAGTGATGACAACAGTAAGTTATCCTCTCGGGATATTTATTGATGGCACTGGAATACTCAACGACCGCGATGACCCCAATAAAGTAAAAATATCAAATTTTAATTCAACGGTAGGCACTTCAAATGTATCAGTTGCTTTTGGCGAATCCGGCGATAATTTGCCAGTAGCAATTGGAGCCCCAACTGTTGTGCATTTCAGCACATTCTTTAATAACAGGAAAAACATCACGGTTAATCACCGGGGTGAACAGCACACCGGGCCGGAAATTAAAATCAGAAGTTATTATCAAAGCCATACCCTTCCTGACTACCCAAATGAATTACCTCTGGCTATGAAACCCGGTGGAACAGAAGCAAGTTATATGCCCTGGATTGATGTTGAATCATTTGAATTTATGCCATTAATCCCTACAACGGTGTCACTGGCTGGAACACCTAATCAGTCTTTGCTATTCGTTCCTGGCGTGGATCTGCAACATCAGGGGGAAACTGCTTATGATAAACAAAGCTTCATGATAGATACCGGAGCACAAGTTACCGTTATCAGCAAAATCATCGCAGCCAGACTCGGGCTAGACCAGAACAATCCAGATTTCGAAGTTGAAATCGAAGATGCATCCGGAACAATTACTATGACACCCGGTTTCAATATAGACTCATTAAAACTAGTCACACTCGGTAAAGAACTCAAATTTACTAATGTGCCAGTGGTTATGATAGATATCGCTTCTCCTGAAGGTGGAAATCTCGATGGCATTATTGGCATGAATCTTTTTAATGAATACAACCTGGTTTTGCATGGCGGAGCCTTTCTGGAAAGTCCATACTTAACCTATATCCGCAACATCCCCGGTGATATCGCTCCTGAATATGGTGATGAAAAAGTTGACATTGATGATTTGACTGTTTTTATTGAACATTGGCTGACATCAGAAAACAATGCTAACTTTGATATCAATTGCGATATCAATACCGATGGCATTGTAAACATTGAAGACCTGGTGATTATCGCTAACCATTGGGGACTGCTATAAAAAACGGCATAATATGCACCTAAGCCCGGTTTCGCGGGCTTTTTTTATGCGCACTGGAATAATTGGTGTGATTTAGCCGATAGATAACTATTAGTCGTGTCGCTTGCGCTTCACGTTAGATTTTTGTAAATATGAGGCATAGATTATGAATAACAGGAATTTTTATATAGTTGCAGCCATCCTGATTTTTGTCAGTTTAACTGTAGCTCAAAATGATTCAGATCCAAAAAAAACAGTATTAGACAGTGAAAATATACCAGATATTGTTGATACTCAGAAATTAGCAGAATTAGAAAAAGCTGAAAAATACTGGATAATCAAGCACGCTGACAATGTCAACAGCCAGACATTTATTAAAGCGGGCTACCCCTATTATGATGGCGGGAGCAACTATGCCCTTAAAGCAGTTTCGCAACAAGTGCAAACAGCAATCAATAGTGTCGATCAGACTAAGATAGATTCACTGGATGACCCGGAAAAAGTCCGCTTTGCAATGGAAAGATATGCCGAACTGGTGCATCAATGGCGAATGATAAATGAATTGCCGGGGACTACTACTGAAATCCAGCGAACAATCGAATTAACCAAAGCCGACACAAATATATATACGATAAATTCTGAAGCAGCAATCAATGCCAAGCGATCACTGGGAAAATTAAATTTAGCCAATCGGAAATTTGACCTTACCAGTCGTCTGGTTGTGGCACAGATAATTAATCGATCCGACTATCGCGGCACACTTAGCAAAATGGAAAAACAAATAGCCGACATCAAAAACAAACTGGCACTATTAGCTACATTCAATGATGATATTGGTGTGGCTATGGGAATTGGTAAATTTGATCGAAAGTAAAACATTGATAAACATGACTACACCATTAAACATTTTGACCCTTGAAGCTTATGATGGCGGCAGTCATGGCCAGTTTCTCGATGGCCTTATCAGCCACAGCGCCCATAATTATATGCGAATTGGCATGCCACCGCGTAAGTGGAAATGGCGAATGCGCGGGTCTGCTTTGTATTTCATAGAGAAAATAAATGAATTAACCGATGAGCAACTCGAAGCTATTGATCTGATATTTACATCGGATATGACCTCGGTAGCCGACCTTAAAGCTATGCTACCGGAGCCATTGCGTAAGTGCCCTGTCGTTTGTTATTTCCATGAAAATCAATTGACCTACCCGGTACAGTTTGAAGATGAGCGGGATTTCCAATATGCTTTTACCAATATCACAACGGCATTGGCAGCTGATTATGTATGGTTTAATTCAAATTATCATCGGCAGGATTTTTTAGATGCGGTCGAGGCATTACTAAAACGCATGCCTGATTGTGTGCCGGGGGATATTCCTGAGAAAATAAACGCTCGCAGCATGGTTATGCCATTGGGTTTGCCGGATGACCTGGATTATCAGAAACCGAATCGAACCGTAAATGAAATGCCAATTTTATTATGGAATCATCGCTGGGAACACGACAAAAACCCTGATGATTTTTTTGAAGCATTGTTTGACCTGGATCGGACAGGCATAGATTTTAAGGTAATTATCGCCGGACAGCGTTTTCGGGAATCGCCGGATATATTTGAAGCTGGCAGATTAAGACTTGCCAATAAAATTATTCATTTTGGATATGCTGAAAATCGAGAACATTATCTTGAGCTACTGCGGCAGGCCGACATTGTGGTTTCGACATCGATACATGAATTTTTTGGATTGTCGGTTCTGGAAGCATTGGCTTGCGGTTGTTTGGCTATATTGCCTAAACGGTTGAGTTATCCTGAATTGATTCCTGCGGAGCTGCATGGCCAGATATTTTACAATAATGCCAACCAGCTCAGACGAAAACTATTGGCTTTGTGCAAAGATTTGCCGGATGCTAATGAGAAATTGATCGAAGCAGCAAAACAATACAGCTGGTCGAATATGGCGAGTAAATATGATTTACAGTTCAGCAAAATTCACCAGTGTTCTGCCTTGTAACAAGTTTTCTCATTATTATCTACAATTCAAAGCTGGTCAGGCCTTCTCGCACGGCATATTTGGTAAGGTCGACTACATTATGAATGCTAAGTTTACTCATAATATGTTCACGGTGAGTAGCGACAGTCTTAGCACTGACATGCAATAATTGAGCTATCTGTTTAGTAGAATTACCTTCGGCGATAAGCTGAAGCACTTCACGTTCGCGAGAAGATAAACCGGCACAAACAGCGGTTTGTCCAGAATTTAACTGTTTGACATAATCTTCGACAATCACATCAGTTAGGCCCGGGCTAAGGTAGGTATGATCTTCAAGCAAGGTATCAATTGCGATTTTCATTTCTTTGAAAGCACAATTTTTTAGAAGATAACCCGCTGCTCCTGCCTTAAGCATATCTGACACAAAATGACGGCCCGGATGAACCGACAAAGCCAGAACTTTAGTGGCTGGATTTTGATTTTTAATTTGTCTGGTTGCTTCAATACCATTTAGCCCAGGCATAGAAACATCCATAATGACGACATTGGGGCTATGCTCCTGGGTTAATTCAACGGCCCTGCGACCATCGCCAGCTTCACCTATGACTTGCATGCCATCTTGTTGATCGATAAGGTTTTTCAATCCTTCGCGCATGATCTGGTGATCATCAGCGATTAATACTGTTGTAGCCATCTTTGACACTCCTAATAAATCTTGTAACTTTTTAGTCCCACCCTCAAAGTTGCTTTTGTCTGAATAGACACTTGGTGTTTTACTTATACAGAACAAGTGTCTTTCTATTATCTATTTTAGTTTGTCGGCAAAATAAATCCAGTTGCATGACTTAAAAATCCAAATAAAACTGACATGAATATGAGTAAATACCTGAAAAAACCCTGTTTTTCAGCCCTATTAGCAGGTTACAAGGGTAATTTTAAAGAAAAACCCAGAGCAATAAATGATTTTACTGACATATCATAGGCTTTTACCCCAAATAAAATCAGATAATATGGCGTTTATCCCAGTAAAAGACAAAGAAATAACCTAGAGGAACCTTTAATTCTATTTTGGTAAGCAACAATTGAAGTAACTGGTAAAAGCTTTTATTGATGGCTATAATTATAATAAAGCGGGTTATCAGTATTTTAGTAAACGAAAGAATCTGAAAAACCGATATAGACTAAGAGAGTCCTTTACACCTAACCCGCTGGGCGGACCTGGCAATGAGGTGACGCAAACATATTATAATCGCTGGAGATTGTGATGACACAGGCCATGCAAATGAAAGATACCGATACAATACAGATATCAGCCAACGATCTGGAAAATCTTCTGGAACGCGAATGGCTATTGACCAATAGCCGCGGCAGCTATGTCTCCGGAACAGTTATAGGATGTAATACCCGCCGATATCATGGGCTACTGGTCGCTTCGCTGCATCCACCAGTGGAAAGAGTTGTAACACTGGGAAATGTATTAGAAAGCTTTGAAATAGATGGCAAAGTTTATGAGCTGTCAAATTTTGAGTTTTCTGACAAACTCCATCCACAAGGATACAATTATCTGAAAAGTTTCAGGCGTGACATTGGCGTACATTTTGATTATGAAGTTGGCAAAGTCAAAATTTCTAAATCCATCTACCTGGACCATAAACAAGATGTAGTTTTGTTAAATTATCGATTTGAAGGCATAAAAGAACCTGGTAAGTTCACCATGATGCCACTGGTTGCGATGAGAGATTTTCATTCGCTGCAAACATCATCTACCTCATTGATGACCAAAATCGAAGAAGATATTGTGACCATTAATGGTTTGGACCAAAATGGGCCAACATTGCATATGTATTGCCCGTACAGCTCATTCCAGCAGGATGTGGACTGGTGGTATGCGATGCATTATCGAGTTGAAGCCCGTCGGGGTCAACATGATTATGAAGATGTATGGGCACCGGGTAAATTTACCGTTGAGGTCGATAGCGATCAAGATATCACTTTTGTGATAAGTGCCTCCAAAGGATTACACCGGCCCGGGCCAATGAATATTGATTTTGATGAATTTGTCGCAAGTCAACATGAATATTATGATGGTTTGATAGAAAAAGCAAATGCTCAAGGACCAGAAGAAAGAGCTCTGGTATTGGCTGCCGACCAGTTCATTGTGGATCGGGCGATAGCTGACAGTCAAAAATCGGCAAGTATATTAGCTGGATTCCACTGGTTTGCTGACTGGGGCCGTGATACCTTTATCGCCCTGCCGGGTTTATTATTAAATACCAAACGCTACGAGCAGGCCCGCGATGTTTTGATGACATTCAGCGTAGCTTTAGACAAAGGACAGATTCCGAATCGATTTGATGACTATGGCGGTGCGCCGCATTACAATAGTATCGATGCCTCACTGTGGTTTATTAATGCAGCGTGGCAATATTTACAGGTTACCGGCGATGAAGAAACCTTTTATGGCCAATTCCGCAATGTGCTGGCTGAAATAATAAAAGCTTACCATGATGGAACACGGGACAATATCCATGCCGATAAAGATGGATTAATAATCGGCGGCGATGCTAATACACAATTGACCTGGATGGATGCTAAATGCAATGGTGTGGCATTTACGCCGCGTTATGGCAAAGCAGTCGAGATTAATGCATTGTGGTACAATGGACTGTGCATAATGGCAGAGACCGCCAAAAATAAAACAGAGAAGGCAAAGTATCAGAAAATGGCCAACAAGGTCAAAGCCAGTTTCATGGATATGTTCTGGAATGAAAATGATAAATGTTTATATGATTGCGTATTACCAGATGGCTTTAAGGATGCCGCGATTCGGCCAAATCAGATATTTGCGGTTTCGCTGGAATTTTCACCATTGGAAGAGCAATATCGTAAATTGATTGTAAAAGTTGTTCAGGAACAATTATTAACGCCATATGGATTAAGAAGTCTGAGTCCACTTGACAGCCGTTATCATTGCTGGTATGGCGGCGATCAATTCCAGCGTGATGGAGCATATCATCAGGGTACCGTATGGGGCTGGCTGATTGGGCCTTTTATCGAAGCCTACTTGAAAATCAATAATTTCAGCGATGCCGCACGCAAAGAAGCTCAAGCGATGATTCATTCGCTGCTGGATCATATGCGATTTGAAGGCTGTCTGGGCAATGTATCAGAAATATTCGATGGTGACTTTCCTCATAAGCCCAAAGGCTGTATAGCTCAGGCCTGGAGTGTTGCCGAACTATTGAGAAGTTATCATTTAATTAATAATTGGAAGTGTGGTTTGGAAGTGTGATATGGCTGAAAATGTAAAAGAAGCAGTATTATGGCAAAGTCTGGATAATGATGTGGTTTTGTGCAATCTATGTAGTTTCCATTGCCGCATCAAACCGGGGCAAAAAGGAATTTGCAGCGTAAGAGAAAATCGCGATGGCAAGCTATATTCATTAAATTATAATTCTGTATGTTCAGCCGCTGTCGACCCAATTGAAAAGAAACCCATTTTCCATTATTATCCGGGCCATCGCAGTTTTTCAATTTCTTGTGTGGGCTGTAATTTTCAATGCGATTTCTGCCAGAACTGGCAGATAAGCCAACAGCCCCGCCGAGGCGATGGCATCCCCATTAATGGCTATAGCCCTAAAGAGATCGTAGATGCCGCTGTCCAGAGCAGATGCTACAGCATTTCATATACTTATACCGAACCTACGATTTTCATGGAGCTGGCTGCCGATTGCGGACGGTTGGCCAAAGAAAAAGGGCTGGATAATATCTTTGTCAGCAATGGTTTTATGTCTATCGACGCAGTTGATTATGCCAGAGATTTTCTCGATGCCATCAATGTCGACCTGAAGAGCATGAGTCATAAATTTTATCGCAATATCTGCAAGGCCGAGCTGGACCCGGTACTGGATACCTTACGTTATATTGCCAAGCAAACCGATATATGGCTGGAAGTTACGACCTTGCTGGTGCCGGGCGAAAATGACAGTGACCATGAATTAAAGAAGATTGCCGATTTTATTGCCCAGGAGCTGGGCGATCATGTACCATGGCATATAAGCCGTTTCCATCCGAACTATGAACGGCGGAACTGTGCCCCTACGCCTGTTGAACGCATGGAAAAAGCTTATGAGTTTGGCAAGCGGGCCGGCTTGTGGTATGTTTACCTGGGCAATGCCCCCGATCAGGGCAAAGGTCATACTTATTGCCATCAATGCGACCATTTACTGATTGAACGGTTTGGCTTTGATATTTGTCAGTATAATATAATCGCTGGCAAATGCCCCGGCTGTGGCAGTTTGGTCACCGGCCGGAAAATGGATATCTTTGGAGATGTCTGACATAATATTCATAATAAAGTAAAAGGCAAAAGGTTAAATAATTCAACCTTTTGCCTTTTTTCTTCATCACATCTAAATCACTGTGTCATTCCCGCCCGCGCGGGAATCCAGTTTTAGCTCAAAACACTGATTCATGTTTAAGGAAGTTATACTTTTGAATTTGTCTTAATATAATCAATCAATTCATCAACCTGGCAGAATGCTATACTGGTGCAGGTATCGGCGCAGCCATAATATATTGCTATTCTACCGGTAGCGGCATCGGTCAGGGCCGCACAGGGAAAGGTCACATTGGGCACATCGCCCATACATTCATAATCCCTCTGCGGTGAAAGTATATATGGCTTGCCGCGGGCGATTACTTTCCAGGGTTCATCGATATCCAGCAATGCCGCTCCCATGCTGTAGACAAAGCCATTACAGCTGTACTGGACACCATGATAAATCAGCAGCCAACCTTCGCTGGTTTCAATCGGGATGGGCCCGGCACCAATTTTCTTACTTTGCCAGCCACCCTGGGTGCCCATGACAAAACGATGTTTGCCCCAGAAGGTCATATCCGGGCTTTCGCTGTAGAAAATATCGCCAAAGGTGGTATGGCCCTGGTCACTGGGACGCGATAGCATGGCAAAGTTGCCATTGATCTTACGGGGGAACATCACACCATTGCGATTACAGGGGACAAAAGCATTTTCGCTCTGGTGGAAGGTCTTAAAATCCGTGGTCCAGGCGATGCCAATAGTTGGCCCATGGTAGAAGTTACACCAGGTTACATAATACTTGTCATCTATCTTGCAAACCCGCGGGTCATAGCCTTCGATCATGGGAGCCACTTCTTCGATATCACAGTTGAATTCTATACGTTCTTCAGAAATATCGAAGTTAATGCCATCTTTACTGAAGCCGACATGAATAAAGGCCTCGCGGCACTTGCTATCGACCCGAAAAACCCCGGCAAAGCCATCGCCAAAGGGAACCAGAGCCGAATTAAAGATACTATTGCTCATCGGCAGATGATTCCGAGCGATAACAGGGTTATTATCATAACGCCAGCACACATCCTTACAGCCAGCGGGCTTATCCTGCCAGGGGATATTCGCCAGATTGTCACCAATAATTGTATTTGCCATTACTACACCTTTAAACAGAGGATTCTATATCGTTTACCTTTTACAATTCAAGAATGAAAGAATAGCATTTGACTGAACCTTTGACAAGATTTTTCCCCCTGCCAGCTGAAAAAGTTTGCCTGAATATAAGAATTAGTCACGGATTAAACCGATCAGGAAGAATCAGCACGGATTATAAAACCATGAAACCAGCGAATAGGTCAACTGTTCACTTTTAGTTTTTCTCAGACTTAGCTATTTATCCTGCTCGGCGAAATAAGCCTTAACGGCGGTCTTGCCTTGTTTGACAATTTCCACCGGTGGTTCTTCCAGCGGGTTGCCGGCGAGTTTAATTCCTTTGCTGTCTATCCAATGACCATCCCAATTGAAATCAATATCCAGCTCGACAAGGAACTGGGGCAAGATTTTCATATCATTATTGCGCAGGTCCAGGTCTCCCAGAGAAGTCAATTGATTTATCGTTTCAGGTAAACTGCTAAGATTATTACCATTTAAGTCCAACCAGCTTAGACTAGTCAACTGTCCGACCTCTGCTGGCAGGCTGCTTATATTATTATCGCTAAGCCACAGACTCTCAAGAGATGTTAATTGGCATATCTCGACAGGCAAACTGTTTATGCCATTATTAGCAAGCCCAAGCCAGGGCAAGAAGATTAATTGATATAATTCTACCGGAAAAATACTTAGATTATTATCATTAAGATCCAGCCAGATCAGGCAAGTCAACTGGCTTATCTCCGCCGGTAAGCTGCTTAGCTCATTGCTACTGAGCCCTAGTGTTTGCAAAGAAGTCAGCTGTCTTATTTCCACTGGCAAACAACTTATCTTATTGTCATTAAGGGATAATGTTTGCAAAGAAGTTAATTGAAATATCTCAGGCGGTATAGCGGTTAAACCATTATTGCCTATGCGTAATGTATGCAGAGAAGTTAACTGGCATATCTCCGGTGGCAGGCTACTCAAATTATTATAATCAAGATGTAGCTCTTTCAGAGAAGTCAATTGACCTATCTCAGGAGGCAATTGCGACAAACCACACTGTAAAAAACTCAGACCGGTGGCATTAGCAACCTTGGCTTTTTCAATGAGCTTCAAAGCCTCATCATAAGCAGCCTGCTGAGTGGGAGTCATCGGTTTGAAAGATGCTTTATCAAAATATTCCTTAATCGCGGCCTTGCCCTGTTTAACAATTTCCACCGGCGGCACTTCCAGCGGGTTGCCGTAGAGGTTAATGCCATCGCAGAGATATTCATCTTCCCAGAGGATTTCCATATTCAATTGAGTAATCCATTGCGGTACCACAGTTAGCCCATTGCGATAAAGGTCAAGCTTACACAGGCCAGATAGTTTAGCCAAACCCTTCGGCAGTGAATTAAGCTGATTTTCTGAAAGAGTCAGCAATAGCAAGTTAGTCAGCTTTCCCAACTCTTCCGGCAGTTCACTTAACTGATTACTGCCAAGGTAAAGCCTTCGCAGACTGGACAGATTGCCTATGCCTCTTGGCAATATCCTTAGCTCATTGTCATTTAGATCCAGCCATTGCAGCTTCGATAGATTAACCAAACCCTCCGGCACTGCACTTAACTTATTATCCCTGAGTCCCAGCCATTGTAGCTCAGGTAGATTAACCAGTATCCCCGACAGAGAACTTAACTGATTGCCAGCAAGGTCAAGTGTTTGTAAAGATGACAATTTACCCACAAATTCAGGCACCACATTTAACTGATTATAGCGAAGGCCCAGCAATCGCAGCTTCGATAACTTAACCAGGCTCTCTGGCAGAGTATTTAGCTGATTATTATACAACGCCAGCTCTTGCAGGGCTGATAGATTTCCCAGAGATTCTGGCAGCACAGTCAACTCATTATTACCAATATCCAGCAATTTCAGCTTCGATAGATTGCCCAATTCCTCCGGCAGCTCACTTAGCTTATTTTCAGAAATAACCAGCACCTCCAGATTAGTTAACTGGCCAATCTCCGGCGGCAATTGGGATAAACCCAGCTTAGAAAGTTCCAGACTGACAGCATTGTCGGCTTTAGCCTTTTTGATCATGCTTTGCGCTTTATCATATGACCATTGCTGGTTCTGCTTTCGAGCCTGCTTAATCATACTTATTATTTTGTCATTTGCCATTTTCTGTTCTGGTGTCATCAAAGCAGCTGATTTATCGAAATAAGCCTCAACGGCGGCCTTGCCCTGTCTGACAATTTCTACCGGCGGAATTTCCAGCGGGTTGCCATGCAGACGAATTCCTTTGCCAAATAATTTATCTTCTAGAGCTATCTCCATATCCAACTGAATTATCCACTGCGGCAGTTCACTTATATTATTACTGCCAAGGTATAACCATTGCAGATTTGATAGCTTACCCACTACCTCAGGAACCTCGCTAAACTGATTACCGCTAAGTTCAAGTGAACGTAAAACAGGAAGCTTGCCTAATTCTTCCGGCAGCATATGCAGCTGATTATTAGGAAGGTACAAACTGCGCAGGAAAATCAACTCGCCAATCTCTGGCGGCAATTGGGTCAAACCCATCCCACTGAGGTCCAGTAAAGTAACATTGTCGGCTTTAGCCTTTTTGATTCGCTTCAAAGCTTCATCATAAGCGGCCTGCTGGGCGGGAGTCATCGGCTCAGTTGATGGTTTAACACTATCTTCTTTTCCTGCCGATGTATTTTCCTTATCCTGCTCGGCGAAGTATTGCTCAATCGCTTCCTTGCCCTGTTTAACAATTTCCACCGGCGGGACTTCCAGCGGATTGCCGTAGAGGTGAATGCCCCAGCCATAATAAGAGTCCTTTTCCCATACGATCTCCATATCCAGCTGGATAAGGCTCTCGGGCAAGACTGTTAAGCTATTATTGTCAAGATCCAGACATTCCAGAGAAGTTAGCTGACCGATCTCCGGAGGCAAGCTCGTTAGACTATTATTCCCAAGGTCCAGATATGTCAGAGAAGTCAGCTGGCCAATCTCCGGCGGTAAGCTCGTTAGAATATTATTCCCAAGGTCCAGATATTTCAGAGAAGTCAACTGACCGATCTCCGGCGGCAAGCCCGTTAGACTATTACTCCTAAGGAACAGAGATGTCAGGGAAGTCAACTTGAAAATCTCCGGCGGTAAACTGGTTAGACTGTTGTCACTAAAGTACAGCTTTTTCAGGGAAGTTAGCTGAACGATCTCCGGCGGCAAGCCCATTAGACTATTACTCCCAAGGTCCAGAGATGTCAGGGAAATCAACTTGAAAATCTCCGGCGGTAAACTGGTTAGACTGTTGTCACTAAAGTACAGCTCTTTCAGGGAAGTTAGCTGAACGATCTCCGCCGGTAAGCCCGTTAGACTATTACCCCTAAGGTCCAGCTCTTCCAGAGAAGTCAGATTTCCAATCTCCGGCGGCAAGCCCGTTAGACTATTATAACTAAGTTTCAAATGTTCCAGGGAAGTCAACTTGAAAATCTCCGGCGGTAAACTGGTTAGACTGTTGTCACTAAAGTACAGCTTTTTCAGGGAAGTTAGCTGAACGATCTCCGGCGGCAAGCCCGTTAGACTATTATTCCCAAGGTCCAGATATTCCAGAGAAGCCAGCTGGCCAATCTCCGGCGGTAAGCCCGTTAGACTATTATCCCAAAGGTTCAGAAATGTCAGGGAAGTCAACTGACCGATCTCTGGCGGTAAGCTCGTTAGAATATTATATTCAAGGCTCAGATGTGTCAGGGAAGTCAACTGACCTATCTCCGGCGGTAAGCCCGTTAGACTATTATTCCCAAGGGTCAGAAATGTCAGGGAAGTCAGCTGACCGATCTCCGGCGGCAAGCCCGTTAGACTATTTTCCACAAGGCACAGCTCTTCCAGAGAAGTTAGCTGCCCGATCTCTGGCGGTAAGCTCGTTAGACTATTACAAATAAGTTCCAGCATTTTCAGCGAAGTCAGCTGGCCAATTTCCGACGGCAAGCCCGTTAGACTATTACCATTAAGGTATAGCGTTTCCAGAGAAGTTAACTGACCGATCTCCGGTGGCAAGCCCGTTAGACTATTATACTCAAGGTCCAGATATTCCAGAGAAGTCAACTGACCGATCTCTGGCGGTAAGCCCGTTAGACTATTTATCGCAAGGTACAGCTCTTCCAGAGAAGTTAGCTGACCGATTTCCGGCGGTAACTGCGTCAAACCCATCGCATCAAGGTCCAGCTCGGTGGCATTGTCGGCTTGGGCCTGTTTTATCAGTTTCAAGGCCTCATCATAGCTGGCTTGCTGGGCATCGGTCATCGCCGCTGTTGGCTTGGCAGCTGGTGAACTGCCCGCCGGGGCGGATTTTTTACGATCACAAGAACTCAATCCGACCATAGCGGCGGCTGTGATGGCCAGGATTATGCTGATTTTTGCTGGTTTTGGCATTTGCCGGGTCTCCTTTAAAATATTTGCATTCGAAAAAATTATAGAATTCACTAAAGTCAGTCGATTTTGCTTTAATATTTTTTCTCCGACTGCGACCCTTTTGAATTTCCGGGTTTATTATACCTCCAAATTCAGCCAAAGCCATAGCTTTTTCGCATAAAATCGCATTTCTGGGCCTCAATCACCGTTTCCTCGACTTAATCACAAAATATCCCAACTTCGATTTGTCTTTTTGCGACTTCGATATGACTTTTCGAAGCTTAGATATCACATATCGAAGTTTAGATATGTCTTCCCGAGACTTCGATATGTCTTCCAGAGGTTTAGATATTACTTCCAGAGGTTTAGATATTACTTCCAGAGGTTTAGATATTACTTCCAGAGGCTTAGATATTACTTCCAGAGGCTTAGATATTACTTCCAGAGGCTTAGATATTACTTCCAGAGGTTTAGATATTACTTCCAGAGGCTTAGATATTACATATCTAAGCTTCGATATGTCTTCCCGAGACTTCGATATGTCTTCCCGAGGCCCCAAAAAGCCAAAACCAGGGGCACATATAGGACCACGCAGGCAGGCTGAGCCAGCCTTTTGCCTGCCGCGTCCGACATTCAGGCTGATGCAGCGCCCAACGTTTAATATATTAGTTAACGTTAAAGGGATAAAAGACAAGCAGGATGCTTGTCCTACTTGACCTTGGCCCTGGCTTATGACGTTCTGGCTGATGCAGCGCCCAACGGGTGCTAGGCGCACGGCCCACTCTTTCAAATGAGTTATAATGCCAATGTTCTATTTGACCTGTGTCCCCGGCGCCCGACATCTGGCCGGATGCAGGCGACAACGTTAAATATATTAGTTAACGTCAAAGGGATAAAAGACAAGCAGGATGCTTGTCCTACTTGACCTTGGCCCTGGCTTATGACGTTCTGGCTGATGCAGGCGGCAACGACGCCGGAAAACCCACCATCCAATGATCCTTATGTAAGCGGGGTGCAGGCTCAGCCTGCCTTTTGTCTTCGGCGTCCGACATTCAGGCTGATGCAGGTGGTAAACTTTAATATATTGGTTAACGTCAAAGGGATAAAAGACAAGCAGGATGCTTGTCCTACTTGACCTTGTCCCCGGCTTATGACGTTCTGGCTGATGCAGGCGGCAACGACGCCGGAAAACCCACCATCCAATGATCCTTATGTAAGTTGTGTCCAGCTTCAAGCTGGGTGGGTGCAGGCTCAGCCTGCCGACCAGTGATCCTTATGTAAGCAGTGTCCAGCTTCAAGCTGGGGACATGCGGACTAGTTTTGGGTCGAAGCGGGCGATGATTTCTACCAGGTCGCTTTGCTGAGCCATAACCGTTTCGATATCTTTATAGGCCCCGGGCACTTCATCGAGCCCGGCCGATAATAGAGTTACTCCACGTTCCTTTAATAGCTTTTTGGCATCAGACCAGGTGAACTGCTTTTTAGCAGCGGTCCGGCTCATCTTACGTCCGGCCCCATGGGAAGCCGAGTTCAGCGAAGCAGGGTTACCTTTGCCGCGGATGACAAAACCCGGGGTCGCCATCGAGCCGGGAATGATACCCATCGCATCAATACCGGCGGGGGTAGCACCTTTGCGATGCACGATGACTTCTTTGTCATCGTGGATTTCTTTCCAGGCGAAGTTATGATGATTTTCGATGTCGGCTAAGACCTTGACCCCTAAGTTGCGAGCTATATATTTATGGATCAGCTCATGGTTAGCTGAGGCATAGCGGCCCATCAATTCCATCGCCTGCCAGTATTCCCGGCCTTCGGCACTGTCCATATCGAACCATGCCAGATGTTTTAAGTCATGGGGCAGTTCCGGGTGCATTTCCATGGCCAGCTTGCTGAAATGGGTGGCCAGCATATTTCCGGTCCCACGGGATCCGCTATGGCTAAGCAAGGCGATATAGGTGCCGGCTTCCAGAGAAAGGTCGGCCTTTTCGAGAGTCAGCGTGCCGAACTCAACAAAATGGTTGCCGCTGCCGCTGGTCCCCAGCTGGGCCCAGGCCTTATCTTTGAGCTGATTGACGATGGGGCTGAAACGCCAGTCTTCATCCATGACATCATGTTCACGGCGTTGACGAAATGTGGCACCCACCCCGAAGCTGGTTTCCCGGGTCAGAGCATTTTTTAGTCTATCCGGCATCGATTCCAAGGCATTTGCTGGCAGATCCAAAACCGTCATCTTCATGCGGCAGGCAATATCGACGCCAACGGCAAAAGGGATCACCGCATTGTTGGTAGCTAAGACCCCGCCAATTGGCAGACCATAGCCGGTATGGGCATCGGGCATCAATGCCCCGCGTACCGATATCGGCAACGCGCAGGCATTGTCCATCTGCTGAATTGCCGAAGCTTCGATGTCACTGCCCCACTGTTGATAGGCGGCCGGAGCCTCACGCTTAATAAAACGCCCCTGCACTGCTTCAACTGCGATTAATGCTTTGGCCAAAGGGCCAAGATATTCATGTTCGGTGAAATCATCGGGTCTGGCAGTCAGGCCAACAATAGTCTCACGCAGCTGGGCTTTGTTGACCCTTGCCCCTTTGGCATAAGCGACAATGCAATCCCGAGCAATAGCCATCGCATGGCCCTTAGGAATACCCAGATTTATTAATTCTCTACTTTTCATTTTTATATTTCCTATCCTAATTGGGAATTAATATTAGCATATTTAGCTTATCAATGCGCATTAAAAAAGCTGGCTAACCATATTCATACGAGGAAGAAGATGATTAGCCAGCAGGAATAAGCGAACACGTATTTTATTATTTACAACAGCCCGGCGAACCTTTGGCTTTGTCGCATTTGGTGCATTTTTCAGCTGTGGGGTCGCAACATTGCGGCGAACCTTTTACCTGACCACAACCTGTGCAAAGACTTTGTTGACCAGCGGGACAAGTACCGGCATTACGTTTACATTTCGAACAACAGCCACTGGCAAAGACCAAACTGGTAGCAAAGACCAGGGCCAAACATAGTACAGCAATTTTTTTCATATCAAGAACCTTTCATATTTAAGATAATAAAATTAAACTAATCTACCTCTTTGCTCTCTTTGCTAAATTATAGCCACAGAAGCATAGCTAAAGGCAAAATAATAATTAAATAATCCTTCCGGGCTACCTGGCAAATCATAAAAAGAGTTATTTTCAAGAAATAAGTAATTTTTTCTCTATTTACATATCATCATAAACCCCTATTATACAGGTATTTACAGGATAATACAATTACTGAATGCATAAAAAAACTAATATTAGAGAATTATTTCTTGATTAAAGTTATTTCCTGTTGTATATTTAATAGAGAATAAGTTCTCGATTAAAACATTACTAAAAGCCATCCAGCCAAGGACATTATATGAATAATCAAAAAACCAATAAAGCTGTCTCCCGGGCAACCCTGGAAAGATTACCTAAATATTATGCTTTCCTGGCTGGCTTACTTGCCAAAGGCCGTGAAGTAGTTTCCGGAACCAAAATATCCCAACGCTTTGGCTTTGACCCCACCCAGGTTCGTAAAGACATCGAAGCCGCTGGTGGCCAGGGCAGACCAAGGATTGGCTTTGAAATCAGGCCAACGATGCTCGCCATCGAAACTTTCCTGGGCTGGAACAATACTAATGATGCTGTCCTGGTAGGAGCTGGCTATCTCGGGGCGGCCCTGCTGGGCTATGAAGGATTTGCCGGCAAAGGCCTTAATATTTTAGCCGCATTTGATAAGGATCCGGCACGTCAAAAACAAATTAATGGAAAAACCATTTTCGATATGGATCGCTTTGAAGATCTGGTCAAAAGACTGGGTGTCAAAATTGGCGTTATATGCGTGCCAGCCAAAGATGCCCAATCTATCGCCGAACTAATGATACAAGCTAAAATTAAAGCTATATGGAATCTTACACCAACGCACCTAAATGTACCCGAAGATATAATTGTGGAAGATGCGGATCTTTCCAGCAGCTTATCAATACTTTCAGGAAGATTAGCGGCAAAAAATAAATAAAGACAATAATCCCCCCAACCATAAACCATAAATAAGCGTGCACAATCGCTTAATACGCTATCGGTGCGCCTATAAATCGAAACTTAAAATATGATTATTTATCATAGGAGATATATAAAATGACCGAACAAGCAACAACACCGGAAATGCAAAATTTTGGGAAAGTATGCGAAATCATGGCTAAATACGAACACCGGCCAGAAAAATTGATCACTATCTTACAGGAAGTGCAGGCAGAATATCGTTATCTGCCCAAATCAATTTTAGCTTTTGTTGCCATGGGACTAAAACTGTCACCGGCAGAAGTTTATGGCGTAGCAACCTTTTATGCCCATTTCACTCTTGAGCCACAAGGAAAGTTTGTAATTAAACTTTGCGATGGCACAGCTTGTCACGTAAAACAATCTATTCCAATTCTTGAAGCCATTCGTGAAAGATTAAAACTTTCCGAAACCAAACCTACCACTGACGATATGCTTTTTACCGTCGAAACCGTTTCATGTCTGGGAGCCTGTGGCTTAGCTCCTGTTATGCTAATTAATGAAGACGTCCATGGTCAGGTCACTCCCCAGCAGGCTATCGAACTGATTGAAGAAATTATTACTGATGAAGCAAACGGAGCAAAAAATGACTAATACAAAAGAACAACTTAAAAAAATCGGTGATGATTTTAAGACAAGGGCCGATGGACTGAAAAATCGAATCATCTTATGTGGCGGAACAGGCTGCGTGGCTAATGGCGCATTAAAAGTTCGTGACGCACTGGTTAATCAGCTTGATGAAGCAGGTATTAATGTAAGCATTGAAATGCGCCAAGAAGATAAGGGCCTGACCTATGTTTCTAAAAGCGGATGCCAGGGTTTTTGCCAGATGGGGCCATTGCTGACAATAATGCCTCAGGACATTTTATACTGCAAAGTCAAGCTGGAAGATGTACCTGAAATTATTGAAAAGACCTTGAAAAATAATGAAATAATCGAAAGATTATTATACAAACATCCAGGCACCAAAGAAAGCTGCACCGGCCACAAAGAAATACCTTTTTATCAAAGACAAAAACGAACCGTGCTGGAAAACTGTGGCAGTATCGAACCCGAAGATATAACTGAATATATCGCCAAAGGTGGTTATGAAGCAGCCAGAGCCGCTTTTACTGAAATGACCGATAAGATGGTTTGTGATAAAATAAGTGAATCCGGCCTGCGTGGCCGAGGCGGGGGCGGTTTCCCAACTGGTCTTAAATGGGACCTGACAAGAAAATCTCCCGGTCAGAAAAAATATGTCATATGTAATGGTGATGAAGGTGACCCGGGTGCCTTTATGGACCGCTCGGTTATGGAAGGCAATCCCCATGCTATAATCGAAGGCATGATGATAGCAGCCAAAGCTATTGGCGCTGATGAAGGTTATATTTATGTTCGTCTGGAATATCCTTTAGCTGTCGAAAGAATGAAAATTGCTATCAAACAGGCTGAAAATCATAATCTGCTGGGCCAGAGACTTTTCGGCACCAACAAAAGTTTCAAACTCAACATCATGGAAGGTGCAGGAGCATTTGTCTGCGGCGAAGAAACCGCTCTCATCGCTTCAATTGAAGGCAAACGCGGCATGCCCATGCCTAAGCCCCCATTCCCAGCTGAAAAAGGTTTATGGGGCAAACCAACAGTTATCAATAATGTAGAAACACTAGCTTCGATTCCATTGATTATGCTCAATGGCGTAGAAACTTACCGATCTTTAGGAACTGAAAAATCTCCCGGTACAAAAACATTTGCCCTGACTGGCCATGTCGCAAACACCGGACTGATCGAAGTTCCATTTGGAACAACCCTAAGGGAAATCGTTTATAATATTGGCGGTGGCGTTACTGATGACACTGGCAAAATAACTGACCAGAATTTCAAAGCCGTTCAAATCGGCGGACCTTCTGGAGGATGCTTAACACCCGATCATCTCGACCTGCCACTGGATTTCGATTCACTCAAAGAAGTTGGAGCAATGGTAGGTTCTGGCGGCCTGGTGGTAATGAACCAGAATACCTGTATGGTACAGATAGCCCACTTTTTCATGCAGTTTACCCAAAATGAATCCTGTGGCAAATGCGTTCCATGTCGGGAAGGCACCAAGCAAATGCTTGCCCTGCTGGAAGATATTATAAATGGTAACGCAGACCAATCTACACTGGATTTATTGGAAGAATTAGCTTACAGCGTTCAGAAAAGTTCACTCTGTGGCCTGGGCAAAACCGCGCCAAGCCCGGTACTTTCAACCCTGAGACATTTTCGTGATGAAATTCACGCACATGTATTTGATAAACGCTGCCCAGCCGGAAGATGTAAAGCATTAGCTCAACCTGAAATCCTGGCTGATAAATGCAAAGGATGTACCGCATGTTTACGAAAATGCCCAGTAGGAGCTATTTCCGGAAAACCTAAGGAAACCCATGTCATTGATGTTGACAAATGCATTAAATGCGGAGTGTGTGCCCAAACCTGTAAATTCAACGCTATTATCGGCGTTGCCTGATAAGGAGTATCCAAAAAAATGGAAAATCTTAATACCTTAATACTCGACGGCAAAGAAGTCGTTATCAATAATGAAAAAAATGTGCTGGAACTGGCCCGGGCCAATGGCATAACTATCCCGACCTTCTGCTACCATTCCGAACTTAGCGTTTATGGTGCATGCCGCCTTTGTTTAGTAGACATCGAAGGCAAAGGCATCACCACCAGTTGTTCGACTAAAGCAGAACCCGGTATGGTAATAAAAACCAATACCGCTGAAATTCGTAAAATGAGAAAAATGACGCTGGAACTTTTGCTGGCTAATCATGACATGTCATGCCCGACCTGCAAACGTTCTGCCAATTGTAAACTGCAAGATTTAGCAAGGCAAATGGGTATTACCGAAATACGCTTCAAAAAAACCCATAAACCCAAACCAATCGATACTTCCAGCGAATCACTCGTGCGAGATCCGAACAAGTGCATACTTTGTGGCGACTGTGTACGGGCCTGCCGAGAGATTCAATCGATTGGAGCTATTGATTTTGCTCATCGCGGTGCCAATGTTGAAGTTCTCCCTTCATTAGGCCATGGCCTTGGCAAAGTAGAATGCGTAAACTGTGGCCAATGTGCCGCGGTTTGTCCGGTTGGTGCATTATATCCCAAAAGCCATATCGACCAGACATGGGACAAAATCTCAGATAAAACAAAAACGGTTGTTGTTCAGGTCGCACCAGCTGTGCGAGTCGCATTAGGAGAACAATTTGGTATGGAACCAGGCCAGGTAAGCACAGGCCAAATGGTAGCAGCACTGAAAACAATGGGATTTGACCAGGTTTATGATACCAGCTTTGCTGCTGACTTAACAGTTATCGAAGAAGCCAATGAATTTATCAAACGTAAACTCGCTGGCGAAAAACTCCCGCAATTTACCAGTTGCTGTCCCGGTTGGGTCAAATTTGCAGAACTTTATTATCCCGACCTTCTGGATAATCTAAGCTCATGCAAATCACCCCAACAGATGTTTGGCTCTCTGGCGAAAGAATTATTACCGGAAAAACTCGGTGTCAAAAAAGAAGACCTTGTAGTAATTTCAATAATGCCATGTACCGCCAAAAAAGCCGAAGCGAACCGCGAAGAATTCAAAAAAGACAATATCAAAGATGTTGATTATGTATTGACTACCCAGGAACTTGCAACCATGATCCAGCAGTCTGGACTGGAATTCAATGAACTTCAACCCGAATCATTTGATATGCCATTTGGCTTTAAAACCGGAGCAGGGGTAATATTCGGCACCACCGGTGGCGTAACCGAAGCTGTACTTCGCTATGCGGGTGAAAAAATCGCTAATATCCGTCCTGAAGATATTGATTTTAAGATCATTCGCAGCAATCAGCAATTACGTGAAGCCGAATATACCTTAGGTGATGTCAAAATCAGCCTGGCAGTCGTGCATGGCCTGCGTAATACCCGTGCAATTGCTAAAGATATCCAAAACGGAACCTGCAAATATGATTTGATCGAAGTGATGGCCTGCCCGGGCGGATGCATCGGCGGTGCCGGCCAACCAATTAATAATGAACCAGATGCCCGCAAGAAACGTACCAAAGGCTTATACAATGTCGATAAGATGCTGCAACTGCACACAGCTCAGGATAATCACATTGTCAGTGAAATTTACGACAAGGAACTGGGCGAACCTAATTCGCCAAAAGCCCATGAATTACTGCATACGCATTATCATTCACAGCCACGATTAGTGGACAGCGATGTTGCCTTAACGGAAATAACCCGTAAAGATGCAGTAAAAGTACAGGTTTGTGTAGGTACTAATTGTTTTGTTAAAGGTTCACAGGATTTACTGAAGAAGCTGATTCATTATGTCGAAGAAAATAACCTGACAGGCCTGGTAGATGTATCAGCGACCTTCTGCCTGAAAAAATGTGGCCAGGGGCCAAATGTCGCTGTGGATAATGAAATAATTTCAGGCTGTGATTTCCAGATAATTTGCGATAAAATAGAGTCCAAAATAAACATAACCAGTTAAACTCCAACAACTAAATATCACGCGTTTTTTCAACAGAAGCCGGGACTAATAATCCTGTGCTTCTGTTATTTGCGTTTAATAAAAAGATTGATATGAACGAAAAACACCATAATCCCATAGTATACACCGATACCGCTCAATGCCGCGATTGTTATCGCTGCGTAAGAGTTTGCCCGGTAAAAGCAATCAAAATGCACGATGGCCAGGCTTCAGTCGACGCCGATCTGTGTATCGCTTGCGGCAACTGTTTCCGGCAATGCCCACAGCATGCAAAAATGTATCAACGACACCTGACCATCGCCAAAAAGCTAACCGCATCTAATCGCAAAGTCATCGCTACCGTTGCCCCATCATTTGCAGCTTTACTGGAAGAATGGCAGCTTAAACGCCTGCCATCAGCTTTGCGCAATCTGGGTTTTGACCTGATCACTGAAACCTCACTGGGTGCCTGGCATGTATCTCGCGAAATTGCCAAAATGGTAAATGACAACCCTGATCAACCTTTAATTACCAGTGCATGCCCGGCTGTAGTGCGTTATCTGGAACTTTATCGTTCTGACGCTTTGAATTATCTCACCCCGATCGCATCTCCTATGATTGTCCATGGACGCATGCTAAAAGAACAATATCCCGACCATGCAGTTATTTTCATTGGCCCCTGTGTCGCCAAAAAAACTGAGATTGCCCGCCAGGAATATTCCGGCATTATTGATGCAGCTCTGACTTTTGAAGAATTATTTGAATGGTTCGACGCCGAAAAAATTGATTTACGTAAATGCGAAGAAAGCGATTTTGACCAGAAATCACCCGGCCAATCCGCTTTATACCCACTGGTTGGCGGATCATTGCCTGCCGCGGGCATTAGCACCGACATGCTGGCCAGCGATGTCATCACCGCCAGCGGAATCGAAGAAATTGATGATGCAATCGATTCAGTAATAAAAAACCCTAATCCGGTTCTGATTGAACCGTTATTCTGCCGCTTTGGCTGCATTAATGGACCGGTCGCTAACTGGGATGAAAGCCAGGGTTTCCAACGCCGCAAACAGGTTATCGATTACTCCAGAGAAAAAAATGATTATACTCCCGCAAAAATTGCCCCAGAATTGCTAGCCTGCTCATACATCAATCATAATATTGTTATACCAGATTTCACCGAAACTCAAATCAATGAAGTTTATGCAATGACCGGTAAAACCTCTGAACAGTCCCGCCTAAACTGCGGCGCTTGTGGCTATGGCTCATGCCAGGAACAGGCTATCGCGGTATTACGCGGAATGGCAGAACCGGAAATGTGCATCCCATACATGCGAAGGATGGCCGAACAACGAACTGACCGCATCATCGAAACTTCACCCAATGGCATCGTCATACTTGATGAACACCTTAATATTATCAGCATGAATCCAGCTTTTCGAAAAATGTTTGTTTGCAGTGATGCTATTTTTGGACAATCCATCTCAAGACTGATGGACCCTGATATGTTTGAAAAGGTTCTGCAAAACCCCAATCAAAAGGCCGAAGGCATTATCCGTCACGACCCATACAACCTGATAACTCATCAGATTGTATATAAAATACCCGAATCAAAACAAACCGTTGGTATTTTTATGAATATCACCAACCTCAAAAGCAATCAGCAAAAGCTTGATAACCTGCGATTCCAGACGGTTCAGAAAGCCCGCGAACTGCTTTCTCATCAAGTAGCAATGGCGCATAAAATCGTTGAACACCTCGGCACCAGCACCGCACAAAGCGAAGAACTGCTGGCCAATCTTCTAAAAATGGCTGATGACCAAACCCCACCAGATGACCAAACCGACAATGAAAAATCTAAAAAATATAATCCGTGGAAATAGCCAAACCATAAAATGAACAAAAACTACTTATATGCAAATATCGACATCGCCCAAAGCTCAAAAAAAAGTGATATCTGTGGCGACGTCATCCATACCATTCGACGCAAACAGGGAACCCTGATCCTGCTTTGTGATGGGATTGGATCAGGCATAAAAGCCAACCTTGCCGCTAAAATGCTCATTGCAAGACTCACTGAACTTATCGACCGGGGTTTTTCTCAACATATAGCTTTCCATAAAATCGTTGAAACCCAGAATCAATATCGCACCAATGGCTTCTCCTATGTCGCATTCACACTTATCTGGATTCGCCCCGACGGTGCAACCGAAATCCTTAGTCACGATGGGACCCGTCCGATAGTCATCCCAAAAGCTGGTCGACTTCACCCGGTGAACATGGACTACCATAGCAGCGGCCAGGCAATCATTGGTCAATGCAACCTTCAACTTAATATCGGTGACAGGCTATTGGTATTTTCCGATGGCATAACCCAGGCAGGACTGGGCCGAAGCTGCGCCGCGGGTTGGACCGAAAACCAGATTGCCAAAGACATTGCATCTCAAGTTGAAGAATTAAATTCCAGCCAAATCGCCAGTGCTGTCCATAAAATCGCATTACAAAAATGGGGCAAACCTGATGGAGATGATTGCACAGTTATGACCATCACTCTTGGCAAACCAGAAACTGTTACATTACTGACAGGCCCGCCTGCTAATAAAAAAGATGACCCGCATACTATCAACGACTTCCTGAATCTCCACGGCACAAAAATAATCTGTGGCGGCACCACCGCTGGTATCGCTGCTCGAATCATGAACAAAGAATTAACTGTCACCGATGATGTAACAGGACCCTGGACCCCCCCATGCTTTGCACTCGAAGGAATTGACATGGTAACCGAAGGAGTGGTTACTTTAAACCAGATAGCCAACCTGATAAAAATTGACCCATCGAAACTGCAAGGGGCCAGTACCGCCGAAAAACTCTGTCGCCATCTACTGGCAGCTGACCAGATAAACTTCATCGTTGGCCAGGCCCAAAACCCCGCCAGCAATGACACCCTCTTCACCCAAATCGGCGTCACCCAGCGAATCAATGTAATCGAAACCTTAAAAAAAGAATTATCCAGACTCGATAAACTGGTCTTAATTGATTATATCTAATCACAACCATCCCATAGTCTAGGGAATAGGTGTGTTAAGCTGATTTGCGGTAGCAAAAATAGCTTTTTTTTGGGG
>JAEIOG010000198.1 GCA_016342495.1 Phycisphaerae bacterium | reverse complement strand
TATGCTCACAGTGCTGGGATTGGGCCAACAGAAGAAATGATGATTTCCAATAAAAAAATTTCATGCGATTGCCCTGAGTAGAGAGGTTTGCTTTTTGATTTTCTGCTTAAAATGGTTTATCTTGATTCAAAATTAACTTCTTACTCTTTTGCTGTTGAGAAAAACCAGTTAGCTGATAAGCTGAATATCTGGTAATCACAGTATCTTTGCTCTGTTACTGTTGAAATTTTAGAGTTTGCTTTAAATATAGTTTTATTGGAAAGTGAGTTGAAAATGAAAAAAAGTTTTTTAATGCTGATCGTCTGTTGCTGTTTTGTCACCAAACTCCAGGCTCAACAGATTAACTTGAGCTCTTTGCTGGATGAAATGATAGACCGGACCAGTATAGCTAAATTTCCATCACCAGAGTTTATTTGCATGCAGGCCAGTAGTTATGACCGTAAGGCTAAGGAAGTCGGTAATGCTGATTGGTTTGCCAACGATGACTGGTCAAATTTTATCAGGGTTGAAGCAGTTGATGGCAGGCGTGAATGGGTGATGATGGACGAACAAGGCCCGGGCGTTATTGTGCGATGGTGGATTACAGGCTTTAAGTTTGGTGGGGTGATTCGAGTTTATCTTGATGGTGTCAGCGGAGCCGTGTTTGAAGGGAAAGCGGACAAGTTGATTGGCGGAGACATTCTGCTTGGCGAGCCATTAAGTGCCGAACGGTCAAGAGGACGGAATTTGTATCTGCCTATAGCTTATGCTAAGAGCATAAAGATTACTTATGATGGACCCCATGCCAGAGAAACCAAGGATTTTAATGATAATCTTTATTATAATATTAATTATCGAAAGTATCCAAAAGGTACAGATGTTAAAACTTTTTCTATGGCAGAATTTAAGGCTAATGCCGCAAAAGTTGCCAATGTGCAAAATAAACTTTTAACTGGCGATGAAAATGGTTTGACAATTACCAGAACGATTAAGGGTAGTGATGTTGAGTTGAAGCCAGGGCAGAATATTAGTCGTAAGTTTAAAGGGCCCGGTGCGATTTGTGCTTTGAAGGTTCGGGTGAAGGGAGATGATTTACGCCAGACGATGCGATCAACTGTTATCATTGCTGATTTCGATGGCAAACAACATGTGTGGGCACCAGTTGGTGAGTTTTTCGGCACAGGTCTGGGTGCAAATGCTTATAAAGGCTGGTGGCGTCAAGTTGATAAGGATGGCTGGATGAGCTGCTGGTGGCCAATGCCATTTAAATATAGTGCCACCGTTAAAATTATCAATTACGGTAAAGCTAATGTCGAAGTGGAACTTGGCGATATTGGTATTAGTGATTGGCAATGGACAGATAGAACCATGTATTTTAATAGCAGTTGGCGCGGAGAAAATGAAATCGATGTTGTCGGGGCAGACCGCAGCACTATGCAGGACTGGAACTATTTGACTGTTCAAGGCAAAGGTGTTTATGTTGGCGATACTCTTGCGATATTCAACCGTGCCAATGCCTGGTGGGGTGAAGGCGACGAAAAAGTTTTTGTCGATGGTGAAAAATTCCCATCCCATTTCGGTACCGGTAGCGAAGATTATTTTGGTTATGCATGGTGCTGGCCGGAATATTTCACTGCACCTTTCCATGCTCAGCCTTGTGGCGATGGAAATCAAAAAGCTGGCCATTCAACTAATACCAGAGTCCGATCGCTGGATGGTATCCCTTTTAATAGTTCATTGCAGTTCGATATGGAATTGTGGCATTGGGCAACTAACAGTATTGATTATGCAACCACGACATATTGGTATGCTTTTGATGATGCAGTTGGCAATGGTGAAGTTTCACTTGAAAAAATCGGTGAGAAAGTCGGCAAACAAAAAATTGTGATTGAAGGGCAGGATGCCCAGCTTCGCATATGCAGCGGTGGTTTAACTGAAATACAAAAAGGCAACTGGGGCGCAACCGGTGGCAGCCATTTATGGTGGACTCATACCAGTCTTGGAGATGTTTTGGAAATCGAATTCAATCTTAATGATGACGGTCTGTATAATGCAGGTTTACAAATGTTATCTGCACCTGATTACGGAACATTCGAGGTTAGCCTCAATGGCAAAGTGATTATTCCTGCAATGGATTTGTTTGTCGCTGATGGAGTACACATCAAACAAGTTGAGCTAGGAAAAATCAAATTGGCAAAAGGCCCGCACCGTTTAACATTTAAAGTTATTGATAAAAAATCCAAGGTTCGTAAAGGTGATTTACTCGGGCTTGATATTATTAAGCTTGAAAAAGTTGATTGATATTTGGATTTAATATTGCGTCAAAGGGCGGTTTTAACGAACCTGAATAGCCCTGATGATGATACGAGCTAAAACCCTTTAGAAACATAAATAACAAAGCCGTCTGGCTGGACAAGATTCCAATTAAGTTACCTTATCCAAGATGCAACGCTGCTTCTGCGACACGAGTGCCAAGCTGTTTTGCTGTTTTAATACCAAAATCGTCTTTCATAATATTGTCACTATCGGAGTTCCAAAGGGTAGCCCCCTGGTGGGCCCCAGGCTTTCCTCCAACAATCATAACTTCATGGCACAACATCGCAGTTTGGATCTGCTGAATCACCATCTCCTGCCCGCCGTTACGGTATGCTCCAACAGATAAAACTCCTACTGCCACGTCAGCTAAGAGGAGTTTTGGTTTTCTCAGAGTGGCTAACCGCTCAAGAAATGACATGCATAAAGAGCTGGCGTTACGAAAGTATACTGGTGAACCTATAATTAATCCATCTGGAGCTGGGTCACGCAATTTCGACAAAACAAATTGATCAAAGTCATCCTCTTTGAATTTCCCTGTTCCATTCCAGCCCGAAAAGATCATACCGCCAAGATCAATTAGTTCAGTTTGGATATTGCTACCCATTTCCTTTGCGGCATTCAATGCCACTTCAACGCTGGTCGCTGTAGTCATTCCTTTTCGAGGACTACATGAAATACCCAGAATTCTAATCTTTTTGTTTTCGGCGGCAAGTCCCTGCGATCCCATGCCAAAAGCTGCTGCACCTGCTACTAAGCCACTATTGAGAAAAATTCTTCTATCCATAATATGACCTCCATAATAAGGGTGTATTGTTTACTGTGCTGTATAAATCAGCCAGAGACCCCAAATAATACGGGTACTCCACAGTTTCGACTTTTCGTTCCAATTCATCTATTGTTGAACAATTTCTGTATGTATTGGCTCAACCTGAATTGGACACATCCTTCAACTACTCTAGTATGTTTTAACTGTTCCAACATAGTATTTCAATTAAAAAATCGACTAAAAATTTTTTGATCTTGGGGCTCTGCCACAATTCCCCGAACTCGCAATCTTCTGATCGAAAATATGATTTCGTAAAAACTTAAAACATTGATATTTTGCTCTAACAATTATCCCCATTTCTTTCCCGCCCAAAAAAATCCTTCAAAATAGCACCAGCTATCCACTCCCAACTAAAATAAACTGGACGATATCTGGACGATTTACCTTTGAAAAACTCAAGAAATTAATCATTTAAAATAAAAAACCCTCATTTCTGCATTAGAAACGAGGGTTTTTGTATGGGCAGAACTGGACTTGAACCAGCGACACAGGGATTTTCAATGTGTGCCTGGTACTATTTTTACACTAAAGATCTTTGTTTCTGAGCTGGGAAAGGGCTTTTTTTTTAGCAAAAAATGGGCTTTTAGAAAGATGCTAACTCACTCATTAGTCCTCCTAGACTTCCTCTCAACTCAAAACTGAAATAAACTGGACGTTTTCTGGACGATGAAACTAGACAGCATGTGGAAATGACCAAATATTTTTCCAAAAACACAAAAACCTCCTGCCCGTCTATTTCTTATTTCTGTCCATATTAGATCAAAACGCATCTAATCTGAATCTACATAATTTAAGAGCATCTTAAGTAGATTATTGGTAGTATAAATTTCACAGCTAATTATACTGATATTTTTTGATAATACGCCATACTATCCTTAAGCAAACCAGCTACCATCTATTTAGCTTTCTCTTTAAGTATTTTAATGCCAGGATCTACCCGAAAATTGAGTTCTTCACTGGACCAATTTCTGAACTTTGCCGTTGTAATCCCTTTTGCTTTCGCTTCAGTATCGATTAGATACTTAGATCCCTGCGTATCGGAGAAAAACAGATAATCCCTATTCTCATCAAACCACTTCTGCCAGAGTTGAGTAGAATGCCCATTTTTTTTCATCCCAGTATACCGAACAAGAGCCTCGTAGCTTTCCTTTTCTTCAAAATTATCTCTTAGATTGACAATTAATCTTTGAAGATATTCTTTTTTAAAATTTGCTATATTCATTTTGCGAGCCAGTTCATCTACCTCAAAGGCTCTACCTTTAATTCTGAGATACATTCTATTTTTTACGAGCCAGTGATAGGTTTGTTCAATCGTTTTGCCCTTTGCCTCTTTGGGCAAATAGTTTTGCAATGTTCCCAATAGTCCTTTACTACTAAGATATATGAATAGATTATCACGAGATTTGTTTAGTTTTCTCTCTAATACAGGGGAATTTCTCTGTTTCGCTGCATAATAAACCGTATTGACAAACAGTTTTTTCCCTGTCTCTGTCATATTCTCTACAGGTCCTTCAAATGCCCACAACGTATAAGGACCATGCCGCACAATAGCTCCACGGTTTGGACCTTTTCCACTGGTTCCTTTGGCTATCAATTCAGCATCTATGGAATTAACAATAGCATCTAGAGTTAAAGCCTCCCCCATTTTGGCTTGTTTTTCTTCCTGCTGCTTCAAAACTTTGATTTCTCCCTTTTTATGTGGTATCTCAAAGTGAAGCTTCAGAATATCATGATCAGGTTGCACACCATGCACAACATTATACAAGCATTGTCAGGTATACGGCCAACCGTTTTTCAGTTTCAAATGTCCAAAATAGGCACAACCATAAACCCCATAACCCAAGACAGGTTTGTCATATTCTTTCAGATTACCAAAACTTTTGTTTCTCCGTCCTGAGCCAGTAACAATGATAAGATCATATGGTTTGACTATAGAATCGCTTAGAGAACCAACTGCCATATTGTCTACTTTAATACCTTTTGACTCAAGAAGTTGCTTGATACTGGAACTATATCCCTGCTGCGAATGGGCAATCAGAACTTTTAATTGTGGAATCTGTGAGCATGTACTGTCATTTGCTGCATCGAGATTTGAAAACAACCCTACTGAAACCAGCAACATCATCACAAGCATTATTTTTGCCATCATCATTTTTCCTTTACGGTAATTGTCAAGCAAAATGAGACAATTCTATTAGAAAATTAAGCTCTAATTTTTCACTTGTTTTGGGGGGTTAA
>JAEIOG010000197.1 GCA_016342495.1 Phycisphaerae bacterium | reverse complement strand
CCCCAAAAAAAAGCTATTTTTGCTACCGCAAATCAGCTTAACACACCTATTCCCTAGACTATGGGATGGTTGTGAATAAGAATCTAAGATTCGATCAAGCTTATCTTTTTCCAAGGGCAATGAGATATAATTGTTTATACCCATAGAAATGGCTATCTCTCCCTGGTCCCAGTCATTAGTTAGTGAGACCATGGGCAGATCATGATAATAATTAGTGATAGCAGCGAGGTCGTTTATTTCTAGTGAACCCTGGTCGAAAATCACAGCTGATATGTTTTCAACTTCACTCATCTCAGCTTCAAGCCGATCATTGACAAACTGGCACTCGTAGCCTATTTCATGGAAATGTTCTTCGAGTTCTTTTTGTAAATTCTCATTGCTACTAATGGTTAAGATAGTGGGTTTGTCATTTTTCTTCATAGTCTGCGGGACAAAATGATGCAGTAATGCTTTTTTGATATAATGGTGCAGTCTAACATATACTTCTTCCATGGTCATGTAGTCGAGGTGGCCTTGGGGGTCAGCGTCGTCAATACTATATCCATCTTCCACTATTGCCAGTCCGGCGACATTTGGCCTTTGGCTTTTAAATTGTTCGATGATATGCGGATTTTTTGAAAGTTCAATATTGGGGCTAAGTACTGCTATTTGGTATTTCTGATGACTGCTTTTGTCGGCGGGAATATCGCTGATGCCATCGACTTCATTGACGCCATAGCCAAAGGAGTTTATCATTGATTTTAGATCGTTTTCTTCATTTTTGGCAAAGCCAACCAGGTAAATATCAGCGTTTTTGATTTTTCTTGCTTTTAGTTCTTTATTTTTTCGGCCTATTGCAATCCTGTCGATTCGCTGTTTTTCTGTTTGACGCAATCGACGGACCTGTTCATCTTTAATACTGTGGCAGCCAATTTCTATCCATTTTTCTGAATTAGATTCACAGTATCTGGTTCTTGCGATTTGCATATAGGCGTTTTTGACCGTTTTTTTAGGTCCCCAGAAAATAACTTTAATAATTTTCGAGTGAATATAATTCGGATCGGTTATTTTCAATTTCATCCCATGACGGGAAATATCTTCTATGTAAGCGGTGAATTCTTTATATTCACCGGGGCTGATATTGGTTATTCTTTCTATTTTTGCCCGGATGCGAGTGTTTATTCGTACCTCTTTCCGGTTTTTGCGTCCCTTAGGGTCGCCTAGCTTTGCAGTGATTGCCTCTTGTTTTTTTATCTGTCCTTCCAAATATGTTTCTATTTGCAAAAGTTGGCCTAATGAGCATTCACTCATGAGATTACGGATGTTTTCTTCTAAAATGATCGGATTTTCATCCATATGGTCATTTCCCTAAGTAAAAATGGGTTTCTGATAATCCAGATAACAGACTTGTTAAATATCGACTAAAACTTGAAAGGAGTTTAGGATTAAGATGTTTAAATTAAAATAGTTTTTTGGTGCTTTGCGATGGTAAAAGACTTTGAGGTTTGTAAAGTTTCGAAATTAAAATATTGGTTGTCTATATGAGGGTTTTAAAAGAATTAGAGGTACTTGGGCATTAAAATTAATGACTTAATAAAGAAAATTTATCTTAGGGAGCAGATATTGTCGATTAAAGAATTGTGTGGTATGTCCTCTGGATGTATTGAATTTTAATTTGAATATTAAATTTGGCGGGTTTTATGTTATTTTTGATTCGTAAAAGTGTAATTATGATGGTCGTATTTTGTTTTTCGGGGAATTGCCAGGAGCTATTAGCTCAAAAAAATCTTTATGACTGGGCATTTATACGACTGGAGTATGTTCGTAATGAAAAAACCAGACAATTAGATGAGTTTTGGCAGCGTATGCATAAGCAGGCGAATCAGGCTAGTTCTGATGATATTGTAGCTAATTTTTTTGATTGGAATCTGGAATATTATCATATGCAAAAACAAAGTATTTCATCAGAAACTGCTATGCAGAAGAATATGGAATTTGCTTTAGCTTTCGATAAATATTATATAAGAAATTATCTGGCATTTCGTGATATTATGTTCGTAGATATGGCTGGAGAAATTTTTTATTCTGTACGTAAAGAAGCTGATTATAAAAACAATATATTCCAAGGTGGGTTGGCTAAAACAGATTTAAGTAAAAGCCTTACTACCAGGCCCGAAAAGGAAACTTTCGTTGATTTTCATTTTTATGCAAGTTCTGGTGAGCCAGCAGCATTTTTTGTTGAGCCTGTCATTAAAGACGGCAAACAGAGCGGCTGGATAATTTTGCAGTTGGCGATCAATAAAGTAAACTCACTATTTGCCGGATGCGAGGAACTTGGTGATACCGGTGAGACTATTCTGGTTAATCAGCAGGGTTTTATGCTAACAGAATCGAATTTTATCGGTGATTGTACTATACTTAAACAACGCCTGGATGATAAAAATGTCACAGTGAAATTTAAAGATAAAAAAGGGTTGCGTACCGTAAATGATTATCGTGGCTATGAGGCTTTAACTGCTTTTGAGGTGGTCAGTTTTCTTGGTTCGCAATGGCTGGTGGTAGCCAAGATTGATAGTGCCCAGATAATCACTGAACATGTTCTTCAGCATCAAAAATATTTTTCTGATAATATTATTAAATATTTACAGAATAAAAAAGAAGTGGTGGTTAATAAAGATGAAACGCTGAATGTTGCCAGAGCCGACCGGCAGGTTGATATGGACGAATTTGTTAAGGCTGCCCATGGTGAAATATTGAATACCTGGGGGGTTTCAACTTGTACAGCCATTATTGCTAATTATCCGGGTAAGTTTGGCTATTTAGCCCATATTAGCCCATTGGACCAGGTTTATGGAGGCGCTGCGACCAATCTATTAGGACATATCATTAAAAAGATTAAAACCTATGATATTTACAAATTTGAGAGAAGAAAAGTACGATTTGTTATCGTTGCCCGACATCTCAAAAGTATAATACCAATAGTTAATAAACTGGTCGATGAGGGTTTCTTGCTTGAACAAATCAGCATGATCTATCACCCTGAAGCTAAGTATGCTAATGTTTTTTATGATTATACAAAAGATAAACTTGATGTTCAGTGGGTAATGGAAGCTTCTGAAGATATAATCGTTAATCAAAATAATGCCAGCTACAATATTGATAGTATTGTGAGGCAAGTTATTAAAGATAATAAATGAATGTGACAGGTCAGTCATAAGCAACATAAGCTTCTAAGTTTGTGGTTACTGCGTGTCAACTGAAGTATAATTCTTATTTCTTACCGATATTATTATCTTTTGTGGCCTGTACCTATCAAAGCAAGCCCCCCTAGCCCCAGCAAGACAATGGTTGTCGGTTCCGGTATGGTTTCGATTTCAATGGTTCCTGTTCCATCTGAATATGGCGTTTGTGCTTGTGTTGTAACCGTAGCTTTTGGTGCGGGTTTGGCTGGATCAGGTGTAGTATATGTTACTTTCCAGTATTCATCGTTGGCACCAATATTAAATCTCCGGATTGTATCGGTGACGCCACTGGCATGGGAGCTACTTCCAAAAGCCCCTGTTACGCTCCATTCGACAGACCATTGGCCACAGAGTTTTCTAAGCACGGTATCGTCCCATTCTGATAGTTTTATGATTATTTCATGCTCACCTTTATTTCCCGCCTCGATGAATGCTGTAGAAGTCCAGGAGTGTGACAGGTCAATGCCTAGATAGGTCCCCGTGGTAGCCCCTGACCATGAATTGTCCTGATTCATAATTGCGCTTGCTGAAATTCCGACACTATCGATAGAATAAGAAAAGGATGTTTCGGTTTTGGTGAAGTTGACACTAAGGCTTTCATCATTAAATCCAGCCTGATCTATAAGATTGACCGCATCATTATAGATCGCATTGGTCAAAACCTCTGCCGAGAGCATTTCTTCAGTCCAGGCTGCGAAAGATAACTGTCCTGTAAGAAAATAAATCAAAATTGCTATAACAACTGATTTTCGCATAATAATCCACCTTTCTTTTAAAAAGTATACGTTTTTGGTATGAATTTGAATTAATTTGCTGGCGTGACAGAATGAAGAAAGTCTTAAGCAGAATAGCCACCTGATTAATTTTATGCCTGAATTTTGTATTGTCAATAGTTCGACAGTTTAAATTTTGGGAGCAATTTTGATGGCAAGGTAGAATTTATGAAAGATATTAAATATCGCACGACTTTAGCTTTGAACAGAGCTATAATCAAAAGGAGGTGTGCAATGACCAAAAAAATAGCAGTTTTTGACACAAAAAAGTATGACCGTGAGTTTTTCGAGCGAATAAATTCAGGTTATGGGTATAAAATTAAGTTTTTTGAACATAAGCTTAATGCCGACACCGCAAAGTTGGCTGCCGGTTATGATGTTGTCTGCGTCTTTGTTAATGATACAATTGATGAGACGACCATTGATGTTTTGCATACTAATAATGTTAAGCTAATCGCCATGCGTTGTGCCGGTTACAATAATGTTGATTTGAAAGCAGCCTATGGCAAGATTCATGTCGTCAGGGTGCCAGCATATTCCCCTTATGCCGTTGCTGAACATTCGGTGGCATTGATAATGAGTCTGAATCGTAAGACCCACCGGGCTTTTTATCGGACTCGTGATTCCAATTTTGCCATTAATGGTTTTTTGGGCTTTGATATGCACGGTAAGACCGCCGGAGTTATTGGCACTGGCAAAATCGGCAGATGTCTGGTTGATATTTTGCTGGGCTTTGGTATGGAAGTGTTGGTATATGATAAGTTTCCCGATGAGAAACTGAGCTGTCGTAATGGAGTTAAATATGTGCCATTGCAGGAGTTATATCAAAAGTCTGACATTATATCGCTGCACTGCCCATTAAATGCTGAAACTGAATATTTGATAAATAATGACAGTATTGCCCAGATGAAACCAGGCGTGATGATAATTAATACTGGTCGAGGTAAGTTAATTGATACTCAGGCCTTGATCGATGGCTTGAAAAAAGGACAGGTTGGCTCGGCAGGGTTGGATGTATATGAGGAAGAAAGTGAATATTTCTTCGAGGATTTGTCTAATATTGTCCTGACTGACGATATCTTGGCCCGGCTTTTGTCATTTTCTAATGTTTTGGTTACTTCTCATCAGGGTTATTTTACCGCAGAAGCCATGGAAAATATTGCTCGGACTACATTTACCAATATAAATAGTTTCTTCAATGACTATCTAATGACCAATGAAGTGTGTTATCGATGTGACAGAGAAGAATGTAACAGAAAAAATGGGAAAAATTGTTTTTGATATAAATAACTGTTAATAAATTATTTATGGTTGTTTACTATGATTTTATGGCTAATTTTAAGTGTAAACGCCGGTGAAAAAGTGCAGCGCATGTCGGCGGAAAAGTGTGGCGCTTTTGGGTAAAATATATCCCGTTTT
>JAEIOG010000196.1 GCA_016342495.1 Phycisphaerae bacterium | reverse complement strand
TCCATTGCCCAGATTATAAACGAAAAGCTGGAATTATTCACTTGTAAAAAGAACTAATTATTTATGCAACAGGCTCCCATCTTCCAAAAACTATTTTTCTAAACAATCTTTTAAAGTTCCATTCCCTTCTACTTATGGGACATTAAGCAAATCCAAAACTAACTAACTTTCACGTTAGTGAAACACACAAATCTCATAAGCTCACCCAATTTTTATCATATCGACAATTAAAACAACACATCTTGCTGCCCCCCTACAAATTATCATCCACAATTCTGCATACAATTAATTCAATTCAATTCGCTTAATTAATTTCAGACAAAAGAAAAACCCACGTAAACTTCTAATTTACATGGGTTTACAATTATTGGCTACGAGTGGACTCGAACCACTGACCTGCGGGCTATGAACTCGAATCTCCCATTCATAAACCATTGTCAATAAATGACTTACAACCACAAAATAAAGACTTATGATGCTAACCGAATTGCAACCGAAGCCTGACAGAACACTTTATACTAATTTCAGTTAGAAACGAGACGGGAATTGAACTAAATCTCGCATTAGTTCAGCCAGTTATGGGCCATTGCCTTTAGGTCATCCATATCGACATCATTGTCATTGTCGATGTCGGAACCATTACAAAATAGGAATGAATCACAATCAATATTGAGCCAATATCTGGTCAATATAACAAAATCCTCAAGGGAAACTTTGCGGTCTAAGTTGATATCGCCAGCATCGAACATATCCGTTAATGTTACCGAAAGTTTAGGATGTTTAGCAAAACTTTCATGTTGTCGGGAAGCAAAAGAAGTATAGCTATACTGAACCGGAACCAGTGAATCAATAATAAAAGTGGCTACATGATTCTGATTCTTAGTCTGGGTGAGAAGCTCGGTAACATCTAAACTGTTGGGCTTGCCAACAGTAACACTCCAACCCGGTATAATAATTTCCTTACCATCGGCAATGGGCAGATTATTCCAGTTCATTTGATATTCATCCCAGAAATCATCTGCATCATCTACCAGACGAATTCGTAAAGTAGTGCTGCTCTGAACACCTAAAGGGGTCAAAGTCAAAATTGCATTGGTAACATCGCCGCTGCCTTTATTATTATAATCAAAACGTAGAATTGATTGACGGGTATAGCTTGAGCCATCGTTTTTTACAATCATTGCTGTATCAGAGCCATAATTGTCGCTGACATAACTGCCATTGCGAACATAGGTATCTGCCACCGGCATCAAAGCCACACTCAAAACCGCCCCACCTTTATAATGTTCCCGCGAACATAAAGTAAAATTGCCATCATTGACATTGCGGGTAAGGATAAAAGTAATCTGGCCATTGGTATCAGCCCGAAGCAATTCCGCTAAAGCCGGCGTAGAAACAACAAAAGTCTCTGCTGTCGACGAACAAGCAAAGCTTCCTATTTGTTTAAGATTCTCACCTTTAGTAAAATCAGGTTTGTATATCGCATTAGCACCTGTAATAGATGTCTCAGACCAATCGGAATTATCACCAGGTTTTAAGTCATTGACCGCCCATACCGTTACCTGCCCAGAGTTAATATCGCCACCTTCTAACGCGAAAGTCAAGCTGGCCGAATCAGTGATGATTTTATCCGGTAAAGTGAAATGTATCCAGGCAGTCCGAGTATAACTGGAACCGGCGCCCGCTGAACTGCGTTTGATAACCAGACTGGAACGGTTGCCATAATTGTTAGTAGTTGTACCGTTTACATAACTGTCACCATCAGTTTCTACTGACCACAAAGGTTTAATCCCAATGGTCAATTTAATCAGAACTAATCCGGTAGCTGTTTTACCTTTACTATCGCGGATCGTATAATGAAAATAATCCAGATTCCCCAGTGAACTGTAGGCTTGCATTTGATAGACCAGCTGGTCGCGGCCATTGCCACCGGTTCCTACCGACCGAGTGATGGTAAAACCCAAATCAGATATACTTTCAAAAGAAATCAGTTCCAATTGATCAGCATTTGCATCGAAATCATTGGCCATAATATCGATAACCACCTGACCTGATTGCCCGGCATTACAATTAATCTGTCCAAGATCCAATGCCGCATAAGGAGGAACATCAACTGTCGAATAAGCTCCACCAATACTATAAAGTTTACTGCCGATATTGGAATTACGATGATTTAGATGATCACGCACAGAAGGCCCGCAAAATCGAGCCAGGCCATTGCCGCAATTGATAGTTGCCCCTTCCGGACTGCCGGCTTCATAATCGCTGCAGCCAAAGTTATGGCCCAGTTCATGCCTGCCAGCACCCATAAACCACCCGGTAGATTTACATTGAGAGATATTATAGTTGCCCGGTGCATAAGCAACCCCGCCACCAATATTTGTTGTCGCCAACATCGTCTTGAAACAGTAAGCCATCGCGTCGGCTTGATTATTACGCCATTCATCGGCAAAAGGTCTTAATAAGGCTGTTCCAGAAATTCCCTGAAATGGACATTGGCTTTGTACTGTGCGTAAAATAATTCGTCCAATGGCAGGAACCATCATATTATCACGAATCTGAATCGCTTTCCAGGCACACATGTTTTTTTCAATTTGTTCGATCGCTTTTGCGGCATTGGAACTGTATACCTTTGAATAACAGTCATAGTCAACATCAATACCCATTTCATATTGATATACAATATTGCCAGCCTGCCCTGCCGAAACCGTAGGAGTGGTGGCCCAGGCATAAGTTGGGGCTCTAAATGATTTACTCGTAATAGAATTGCCCAGCATAGTCCACAAAAGCCCCCGATCTAAATATATCCTGGCCCATAGTTGGCCATCACTCTGCAGGTAGCCTGATATTACCGCATCAGGTAACTGTTCACTGCTTCCCATATATGTTCGGACTTCACCGGGAGTATAGTCATCATAATTACCGGTGTCATTTTGCAATTTGACATGAAAGTGAGGACCGCGCAGAGACTCTTTTATCATTTTCAAGGTATAAGTTTTATCGCCATCGATAATGTCACAGTTAAATGTTTCAGGAACTTCAGCTGAAACCCTGATCGCCAATCCCAATAAAATCAAAACCCATAATCTGTAATTTCTCATAATCCCATTCTCTTGCTTTGCTGTACTAAAATATAAAAGAGAGAGGGCAAAATCACCCTCTCTCTTTACTCATCCAATCAGGTTTAAGGACAAATTTATTCTGGTCTTAATCCATTTTCAAGCCAACTATTTGCAAATGTTGCAAAATCATATAGATTAACTACACAATCAGCAACACCTTCTGGGCCAGTTAAGTCCCATTCAGGACTATATAAACAGGTTTTTTCACCTGTATATTCATAATAAATCCCAGCTACCGCATCGGCATCAACTTCATAATTATAGATTTTTAATTCATCTATAATACCCTGCCAGTTTTGATTAGCGTCATAAGCTTTACCAATCCAGAAATTCGCAGCATCTCTGATTTGGGAATATTTGCCAGTACCGCTAAGCCACAATTTACCATTAAGATAAATTTTCATTTCTCCAGTAAGGGTATTTTTCGTAAAGACATAATGAGTCCATACATCCTGTAATTCTGCCAAAGGTTTGCCTTTGCTGATACGATCATAGCCACCGCTGTTACCGGCATCAAAATAAATCGTATTAGCCCATGGTATATGAGCAGAAACCACGCGAGCGCCACTGGCGGCATAAGCACCAAAAGCTGTGGTTTTCTCTTTAGGCCCGCTATTGAGCCACATTACCAAAGAAATTTGTTCTCCAGTAATACTGTCGAAAACTTCGATTGGCAGATCAACAAAATCTCCTACGCCATCAAGCGACAAGGCCCTACCGGCATAGCCATCAACAAATTCAGGATTAGAATTAGGATCATCGGTATTACCTTCCAGGCCAGCAATCGAATCGGTCAAATTTTCTTCAAAGGCCCAGTCAGCAATCTGACGTTTAACTGTCAAGGTCGCTACAGAAGAATCAATTTTAGCGTTATTGCTGATAATTGTCACGGTACAATAATATTGCCCCTGATCACTGGCTTGCGCCTGAGCAACACTATAAGTAGCTGCATTAGAATTTACTATCGGTTGGCCATCCTGATACCACTGATAATTCAAACCGGTGGCATCCATAGTGAATGGATTAAGCGCTTCAACAGTCAATTCAGCTAATCCGTCTGGCCACACATACATACTTGCTGGCTCAGTTATAATAGCAGGAACCGAAGATACTGTTTCAAAACTCCATACATTACCTCTTACAATACTGTCATCTGCAAGTTTCTGATCCACACGCCAGGTGTAAACCGCATCACGAGACAAAGTGCCAGGATTATGTGAGATTCTGCCTGTGCCATTGTCATTAATAATAACAGGAACAACATCAATCAAATTAGGGTCATTAGCCGCACCAATATAAAGCTGATGTTCACTAACATCTAAATCACGGGCAGTGCTCCAGCTCACTTGAGCATCAACAGCTACATTTGCTGCGGTATCTGCTGGTTCTGGATTCCAGGCAGTAGAATTAACTGTTAATGTCCCGGTACCTGCAAAAGCGGTTGAAGCGGTAGCAGTATTAAGTTCAGCGGCAGTATAAGTGCCAGGGGCTACTTCGGTGCCATCAAATGTCAATCCGCCTACGCTGGAAACTTTGTCATGCAAATCAAGTATAGCAGTGCTGTCCATTGTGATCGAACCACTGTTGACATTGACTCGCAAATGCCCTTTGGCATAATGGCCTAAATTTAATTTGCCATTTCCCCAACCTGGAGCTTTGTAAAAATGTATATCAAGAGTTTCATTCACGGTACTGTATACATCCCAGTTGCCATAATAATCGGCATTTTCGCCATTGACATAGAATTGTCTGCCTGAACCTTTATCGGTTCGATAGACAGTCAATGTGCCATTGCCAATGATAGGCTGTGGCATAACCAACTGAAAAGTATAGCTACATCTGACAGCATCCAAAATAATGGTATTATCACCTGCCAGAGTAACAGGACTGTTAAGAGTCACTTTACTTGAAGCATAGCCAGCTCTAACATCCATAATAGAATCTATCAGAGAAAATTTTGGGATAATATTAACCTGACTGCGACCACTTGACCCACTAACATTTCTATAAAGAATGATAGTGCCATTTTTAACAGCGAGGCTCTTGCCACCGAAAGTTTCGGTTGCTTCTGCGGCAGTTCCGCCATTATCAGGGTTCTGAATAGTAAATCCATCCACAACATAATCATTTGCTGCCGATGGAGCAAAATTATTATCCCAGTTATCGACGGTATCCCAGATAGCATCAGCGCCCTGGTCGTCCCATGTTACGATAGCGGCAAAAGCATTAGTGCTCATCAATAAAGCCGCCATTATTACAAATATTTTCACAGCCATCCCATATGAGGTGGGGCTAAAACTAAATATTTCAAAATAGCGGGATATGAGTTACACTG
>JAEIOG010000019.1 GCA_016342495.1 Phycisphaerae bacterium | reverse complement strand
CGCCATGCCAATACAATGAAAATCATACAAATAAATATTTCCTGAACCATTTATTGCGTTTTTGAGCAAGCCCTAATTAGTAGCAATTCTCAATCCAACATATTGTGCTGATACTTCAGAATCAAAACCAAAAAATTGTGCGATATTATCAAGCGTGGTTATTTCGTAAATCTCATCCATCGTACCGCTGAATTCAACAGTTTCGCTACCAAAATCAAAAACATTACCTTCTGCTGCGGTATGGAAGATAATTTCAAAATCTTTGGTGCTATTGCCACCATAACCAGCTCCGCCGCCATTATTGCCATATTGCCAAAGAACGATAGAACCAATAGTAGTTTCTGTACCCAGATCAAAGATAAATTCAGGATTACCAGCACCAGTGCCATAGGTCCATGATTCTTCATGTCCTATACCGCTACGCAGGTGATATGTGCTTAACGCTTTAGCCAGAGTATCACCGGTTTCAAGAGTAATCGCTGCGCCTGTAGCATCAGAAAGTCCAGGAAGAGCCTGATTGCCATTATCATCTAATAGCCAATTTACACTGGAACCGGCATCGCCAGCGATATTTCCGGTAACAGCGACAGGTTTTACGATGCTGGCATTACTTAAACCGACCATCAAACTTACAATAAACATACTAAACCACATTTTCATTTTCATCATCTAACTCCTTCTATAAAAAACATTTACATACAGGAATGAACATTTCACTCCTTATAAACACACTTTCCTTAAATAAATCACGAAACTAAACCCATATTCATAATCATGGCCAGATAAACAGACATAAGCGCCATCAGATATAATACATTCCGATTATTTTGCAAAATCTTAGGTATAAAATAAAAATTTACTGATATTTACAGGGGCGATTTTGCTCTGGTTCGCCTAAGAACTATTACTGGTGGAACTCTTGGGACTCGTTGATTGTTTATTTAGTTAAGCAGATAATAAAAATATCACAAAATTATTTGTCTGATTAACTCTTTTGAGGTATAGTTAAGTATTTGATTAATATTTTCAACTTTAATCAGTTAGTGAAAGGGTGTGGAATGAAGATGAATAAAAGATTTATTTTACTACATCGGAAATTATCAGAACAGCTTTGCGAAGGTTTGAGAAATACGGATTTCTCGTCAATAAATCGACAAATAGTGGCAGGCTCATAACTATATGTTACTGGGAGACTTATCAAAATAAGAAATTCAGCCAGGGCAAGCAAAAGGCAAGCAGTGGGCAGACGCTGGGCAAGCAAAGGGCAACTAACAACAATGTAAACAAAGAAAACAAAGATAAAAATATATTATATATAGATTTTCGGGCTAAGAATTTATTGCAAATTATTGCAACTTTTAACTAAATTACCGTCCTATCTGAATATTGAGGATTATCACTTGACAAAATAACCATAGCAATAGTATAAATGTTAAGAGTCGAATGTTTGGATCAAAAAAGCGTTAATAATTGTTTAACCGGTAACATAGCCGTAACATTCATGGTCGATATTAAATGCATAAGTTCATAAAGAACAATTAATCCCCCCAATTTAAAGGAGTATATTATGAAGAAAATCAAAATCTCATTGTTATTGGTTTTGATGCTGATGCTAGTTAGCCCATTGTGGGCCCAGAACGAAACAGCTAATTTGCCTGATCCAGCTTCGATCATGCCGCCAGATGCCACTATTTATATGGAAATAGGCTCACCCGGTGAGCATTTTGCCCAGATTTTCGATTGGATTGCCGGCAAAGAAGGTGGCCCAATGCTGGCTGATATTGAATTACCCGAAGGAGTAGATTCTGATATGGAGCAGGGCCTTGCCATGGTCAACGGATTTATGAACCCGGCAATGCGAGATGAGTTTAGCCGTATTAAAGGCTTTGCTATCGGGGCCAATATTACTATTGTCGATGATCGTCAGGGCCCGGTTATTAATGGAGTCGCTGTCCTTTATCCTGGACAGAGCAATATGCTCAAGATGATGCTGCAGGGCTTTCTTGGTTCCCAAGGTAAAGCTGGCGATAAATTGATGAATATGAGTACCATGGTCATCGCTAATCGTGATATGCCTTTTGAGCTTAATATTGCTTATGATAATGATGCTTATATCTTCGCTACTTCAAAAGACACTCTTAGCGGAGCGATAAATCGTTATAAAGGTAATTCATCTAATTCTATGCTGAATACAGATAATGCCTATCACACTGGCAAGCTTAATGCCAAAAACCGCAAATCCAATCTTATAACTTTCCGTATTAATGGGAAGATATATCGAGATATTCTGACGAACTTCCGCAAAATGATGAAAGAATCAAAAAATAATGGCAGAAGAATGTCTGTTGGAGTAGCCGAAATGGGAATTATGGGATTTGCCGATATTGATAATCTTGATGATATGTGCGTGACTGTTAAACTCCCGCAAGATTCTGCGGTTCTTGATATTGCGGTAAACTATAAAGATGGGCATCAATGTCTGGCATTGGATTTGTTGCGTATGCCAGCGCTTACTCCTGCGGGCTTTGAAGCAGTTCCTGCCGATACCGTTGGTATGATAAGTTTCGCTTTAGGACAGGCTAATACTGACGCCTTAGGTCAAACAAAGGTTGGCCGCTTTGCTGGTATGGATATCTTGCGTGAACTATTTGCTAATATCAACCAGATAACTATTTTTATGACCCCGCCAGTTGATAATTTAACCAATAATGATATTTATAAAGAAAGCTCAACTTTGATGTCAGGTCTGGGCCTGGCGATCACCAGTGACAATCCAGCTAAAACCCGTCAAGTGTTAAGTCAGCTTCTTGCTATTCCAGATGCAGCCATAAGAATGATGGCAGCTCCCAATGAGCCTTTGATGATTAACACCAATGCAGATACTTTTACCATTGCCGCATGGCAGGACTGGCGTTCTAAAGAAGATCGCAAAGCGACCATATCTCTGAGCCAGGTTGGTAGCTCCACTGTCATTGCTCTGGAAAAAGCTCAAATTAATAAATGTCTGAGTGCTTGCCGTACCCGCAAGAATATCACAACTGGTCCACTTGCCGGTTCTATAGCCAGTCTTAATAAAAATGCGACCAATGCTGTTCTTGTTGACTTAGGTGGTGCAAGTAAAATGTTCCACTTAGCTATTGCCGAACATGAAAATCTCAATGCCAATCAGAATCAGGCATTTCAGGATATGTACAATACCTTAAAGGGTACCAATATTGTCATCGGTCTAAACACATCAGACAATAGCATGGGCATTAATTATGCGATGAACAATGTTCCTTCGATTCCAGAATTGGCCCCGATAATTATTAACATGTTTACTGCCCATGAAGTTGAATCCAGTCACGGCAGCAGTTCTGCTTCTCCTGTCGCTACACCTCGAAATAATGTAGTTGCTGTTGGTGGCAAAACTTATACTTTCGATACCAAATGTTCAATGCAATATGATCCGGGTTTTCCCAAAGCATTAATGGATGGCAAAACTGCCATTGATGACTATACCGATATGAACTGGATAGGCTTTGAAGTTGATGACCTCAATATCAAAATTGATTTAGGTTCGCCTCGTATGATTTCTTCTATCGAAGCTGATTTCTTAGCTGACAGTGCATCATGGATATATCTGCCTAAGCAGGTTGTCTATATGGTGTCAACCGATGGTCGCAACTGGCGAAATGTTACAACAGCTTCTTTCGTCCCGGACGAATATGAGTCATGGCCTTCGATAAAGAATGTCAAAGCCAATGTTAATTCCAATGTTCGTTATCTCTGGGTTATAGCCAAAAATACTGCCCATAACCCCGATTGGCATAGCACCCCCGGTGGCGACGCATGGCTGTTCATTGATGAAATAACAATTAAATAATCAGCAAAAAAAAAGGCGTGGAGCTCAAAACTCCACGCCTTTTTTTATCTTTGCTCGATAGGTATATATTTACGTTGGGTCTGGCCGGTATATATCTGGCGTGGTCTGGAGATGCGACCATTGGGATCATCATTGACTTCACGCCAATGAGCTATCCATCCCGGCAGACGCCCGATTGCAAACAGTACAGTAAACATATCTGTTGGGATGCCAACTGCTCGCATGATCAAGCCACTGTAAAAATCGACATTTGGATATAGTTTTCGATCCTGGAAATAGCTGTCTTTTAACGCGGCTTCTTCAAGGTTTCTGGCAATATCCAGTAATGGGTCATTATGCTTTAATATACTGAAGACCTTATCTGCCTGTTCTTTGAGGATTTTTGCGCGTGGGTCATAATTTTTATAAACACGATGACCAAAACCCATCAGACGAAATTCGCTGTTTTTGTCTTTTGCCATCTCGATACATTTCTTGATATCCATACCGCCTTCATGAATTTGCTTGAGCATGGAAATTACTCCCATGTTTGCTCCACCATGAAGATTGCCCCATAGAGCACAAACGCCAGCGGAAATTGACGAAAACAGGTTGGATCCAGCTGACGCTACCATTCGCACGGTTGATGTGCTGCAGTTTTGTTCATGGTCAGCGTGCAGCATCATAATTTTATCTAATGCCTTTGCGATTTCCGGCACACATTCATACCTTTGGTGGGGCACCGAAAACATCATGTGCAAAAGATTTGCTACATAACGCCGATTCGGATCAGGATAGATAAATGGCTCTCCCAGCGACATTTTATAAGAAAAAGCCGCAATGGTTCTTATCTTACTCATCAATCGAGCAGCGGCCTTTAATTCTTCTTTACGATTTTCAGGGTCAACAAGCTCAGGATGATAACAGCTAAGGGCGTTGATCATCGCCGAAAGCATGGCCATCGGGTGAGCATTCCAGGGAAAACCTTCAAAGTGATTTTTAAGGTTTTCATGAATCAATGCATTGTCGGTCAGCATTTCCGAAAAAGCTCTTAGTTGTTCAGTAGTAGGCAGTTCGCCCCATATTAATAAATATGCCACCTCAACAAAACGACTATTGGCCGCAAGGTCTTCAATATCATAGCCTCGATATTTAAGAATCCCTTTATCGCCATCAATAAAGGTGATATTGCTGGTTGAAGAACCTGTGTTAGCAAAACCCGGGTCGAGGGTAACATAACCAGTCTGGCTACGCAGTTTGGATATGTCAATACCTTTTTCACCTTCGCTGCCAGTTATGATTGGCAGTGGGTATTTTTGTTCATCAATTTGTAATATAGCTTTGTTTTTCATATATCATTCCTGTCTGCAAAATTCAAAAAAGCCCACAACCACCGCGAGGGCAAGATATTTTAGCAGATAATCAAGTGTTTGGCAAGTCTTGCGCAAAAAAATAATAATAAGGTAGCCTTGCGGTAAATAAACTGATCGGTGAGACAAATGGATAAACTTATCTCCTGTAAGGGTAATATAATCAATCCCTGGGGTTATACCGGCCTTACAGGCCTGAAATTGTGGCGGGTGGTTATTGCTTGAGATTAATTTTATTGCGGGCTCGGTTGGGAATAATCGCAAGCTGGAAGCTTACGCTACTTTGGTAGATGGACTTTGTTCTTTGGGCAATTATCGCATATCCATCCAGTCTTGCCACATACCTTCGCTACGCAGTTGTTCACGATGTTTTTCATTGCGGAAGACCATTTTTCTATGATTACTGGAAATTTTATTTAGATGACTTTGGGCTTTTTTGAAAAGATTAGCAGCTGCCGGGTCAGATATGGGGGCTTTACGATTTTTACGGGTTTTAATACGTAATTTTGCAATTTTCTTTTTGTAATCAGCCGTTGAACGCATCAGGTCATCTCTAAGAGACAGGTAGAACTGACAATCACCCGGGTCACCCTGGCGGCCCACACGACCTGTCAGCTGTTGATCGATACGACGCAGTGAAAGGCGGTCGGTACTGAAGAGGTACATGCCTCCGATTTCGGCGATGCCTTCGCCCAGTTTGATATCGACACCGCGTCCAGCCATATTGGTGATGACAGTGATTGTGCCTCGTTGACCAGCATTGGTGATGATTTCCGCTTCCTTAGCATGATTTTTGGCATTGAGTATGGCATGAGGAAGATTTTGTTCTTCTAGAAGTTGGCCAACATGCTCGGATTCCAGAACAGAACCTGTACCAATAAGAATAGGACGTCCCGTTTCGTGGATTTCGCAGATTTTTTGGATTAGAGCATCAAATTTACTGCTTTTATTGCGATAAACCAGATCAGGGTGAATTTCTCTTCTGGAAGGTTTATTGGTCGGGATAGGGACGATTCTTTGATTATATACGTGAAGAAATTCTCTGGAAGCAATAGTAGCTGTACCGGTCATACCAGCAAGTTTTTTATATTTTCTGAAGAAAGTCTGGTAGGTAGTTTGATAATTGCCTTTGATTTCTGAAGTTGGAGCAATGTTGTTGAAAACCTCAATTGCCTGATGGATGCCATCGGGAAGCTGTCTTCCGGGCATCATACGCCCAGTAGATTCGTCAATTAAGACGATTTTCTCCTGGCGAACGACATAATGCTGATCGAGTTTGTAAATATATCGAGCGGCAAGTGCGCAGGTAACATATCGTTCCCATTTATGGCCGACAGGTAATAATCGCAAAGCGGAACCGGCTTTACTGCGTGCTTCGGCTTTGCCCTGATCTTTCATTTCTATTTTGCGGTCATCATTCATTAAACGATAGTGGGTGCCCCGGACCATTTGGCCTGCGATGGCATCAGCAGCTTTATATAGCTCGATTTGAGCGGATATGCCACTATCTGAACCAATGGAAAGCGGGCTACGGGCCTGATCGATCAGAACGCTGTCGACCTCATCGACGATAGCGAAATCATATTTTGCATTAATTTGATTTTGGATTTTGGGCCTTAATATAGAATCGGCAGCTGTGAGTTTTTTTTGTTTCATGGGTTCTCGCAGGCTGTCAAAAACTATTTCTTTGCCGGTAGAATATAAAACATCTCTTTCATAAGCCGCTACCCGCTGGTCGGCAGGCATCCCCGGGAGAATAAGACCCACACTGAGGTTTAGAGCTTTGAGGAAAGGGGCCATCCATTGAGCGTCACGGGCAGCTAAGTATTCGTTGGCAGTTACGATGTGGACACTTTTGTCATAGTTGCCCAGATGGTGCAGGTAGGCCGCCAACGGAGCCATCAGGGTTTTGCCTTCACCAGTATTCATTTCGGCTATGTGGCCTTCATAGAGTGCCAACGTACCCATCAGCTGTACGTCATAATGCCGCATATCGAGCTGACGTTTAGAAACTTCACGACCGATGGCCAGAGCTTCGCTTAGAATAGGGCCCAGGCTTTTAAGGCTCTGGGCCTTGATGTCAAGGTCTTTGATTTTTCTATTAAGGTCATCATCGCTTAGAACGCTGATATATGTTTCAAGCTGATTGGTTTTTTTTATTATACGTAAATAGCGGCTTTTTTGCTTGTTTTGCCAGGCAGATCTGAAAAATGTATAGAATAAATCCACAATAACTCCTATTTTTTATTAAAAATTAAGCTGATATATTCCCTGAAAACCGTTTTTTTGTCAATAGATTATATCGATTAAACCGATTGTAATATTTAGAGGGTCCATATAATTAGTTATTTTCGGGTTAGTAGCCTTAAAAAATACATTTACAGGCCTTTTACGTGACTTTAATGCAATCGCAATAACAGTCAAACAGTAATCTGGACGATATAAATACTGTCAAACCATGTATATTAGCATGGGTATATAACTTCGAGGCAAATTTATGTTCAAAGACAGCTTGTATTCCGATGATTGGTCCGATTCTGAACGCCATATAGAGCAGGCGCGGGATTATTATGAAGTAGGGCGTTGGCCAGATGCATTGCGTGAACTGGAAGCGGCCATTGATATTAATCCGACAAATGCTGATTGGCGTTTTAATATGGGACTTACCCTTGATACATTGGGGCGTTATCATGATGCCGTGGATGCCTTTGAACAGGCAGCAGAACTTAACCCCAGTGATCCTGAGATATTGAATTGTCTGGGCGTAGATTATACCCGTTTGGGCCGTTATGATCAGGCTTTGACTACTTTTGAAAAGCTGGAAGCTTTGGATCAGGATTTTGAGCCGGGCTATTGCAATCGGATTATCACATATACCGAAATGGGCTGTCATGAAGAAGCCGAATCGATGTTTTATATGGCTCGTCAGCTAAAAGAGCATTGTCCGCTTTGCTATTATAATATCGGTAATTCATTATTTGCTCGCAGCCAATATGAAAAAGCGATCTGGTGCTGGAAACAGACTTATGAGCTGGACTCTAATCATCCCCAAATAGAATATCGTATTGCCCAGGCTTATTGGGCCATGGGTAAACATCAGCAGGCATATGAATATTTTATATCCGAGTTGAGACGCAATCCTGGCGATATTGATGTATTGCTGGATTCAGGTATTTTGATGCTGGAGATGAACGATCTGGAAGGTGCCAAAGAGAAGTTAAGACGTATTTTAGAATTATATCCGCGTCATGCTCAGGCCCACCATTATATGGGTGAGATATATCTTGATGCAGGTCGGTACCAGCAGGCAATCGAAGAATTCTATTTTGCGATAGAATATAATCCTAAACTGAATGGCCCACATTATCGATTAGGTCAGTGTTTTTTGCGTTTAGGCCAAAAGGCTAATGCTCATGAACATTTAATAGCTGAATATCGACTGGCTCCAATGCAGATTGAGGTGCAGATGGAATTAGGTTGTATGCTTTCAGAAGCTGGGGCGTTTAATCAGGCTGTTGATATGCTTTTGACTGTGATTGATGCCCGACCTGATGATATCGAAGGTTTTTATAATTTGAGTCTGTGCTATTATAAAAATGGCAAGATTGATGCCGGCATTGAAATGTCATTGCAGGTATTGCAACTTTTACCAAATCATGCAGAAACATTGCATAACTTAGCTTATGCTTATTGCCAAAAGAAAAATTATTCAAAAGCATATATGTATGGTCAACTGGCCCAGCAGTTTGATCCTGATGAGCCCAAGGTCAAGCAATTGATGCGTACGTTGCGGCTTAGACGCACAATTCAGAAGGTTAAGCAGCCTTTGAAAATATTCCAGAAAAATTAAAAATACGACTATCTTAAAATTGTTATGTAAAAAATAAAGCCCGTGACAGTAGTTCACGGGCTTTTTATTTTAAGTTTGAGTCGCAAGGTTTTACTTGTTATTGCGGATGTAAAGAACTGGTTTTGAATTATCATTTGTTTTTCTGGCTTGGATTCGGAATAATGTTTGGCCTTTAAGGTCATTGGTGACTGTGGCAGTGCGGTTTATATTCCAGGTTAGAGTTTCGATGCTTTTTTCGGTTAGTCTTGGTGTTTCAGTCTGGCCCATAACCGCAACAGCTTTTTTGATTTCAATCCCACCAAATTTGATTTCATATTGGCCTGGTGCCTGAATATATTTAGTTAAATCAATATCAATGGTTTCCCAGGATTTTGCCAGTTTTGAAGTTTGCCAGGTATCCACGCGTATCCACTCAGCTTTGTTATCCTGTTCTTTTTGGATTTTGGTTATATCTTTGACATTGTAGGCTGTAAAGTTTTTTATTACAGGTGTATCAACAGACTCAGTTGCGGTAAATCTTAATGCCATGACTTCAACAGTATCAATGACATCAATTTTTTTGTAGCCAACCGAATAGCCATCAATTAGTTTTTGCCATTTATTTTTGATAAGTCCTTCAATCTGGTATTTACGTACAATATGCCCCAGACGTATATCTTCCATGGTTATAATATGGTTGACAGCAGTTGGTTTATCAAAATTGATTGTCAATGTTTTGCTTGGTCCGAAAGTTGAGCCAACCTTATTCTGGTATATATTATTAATTGCACGGCCAAATTCTTTATATCGTTTGACATGAGATTCCGGGATTAGACCGGTAGTATCTGGCGTTGAATTGAGAAGTAAGACACAGCCGCGACCAACTGATTTATAATAAATATCCATTAATTGATCTACTGATCTCATTTTTTTATCGCTATTGGGTTTCCAGAACCAGTAGTGATTCAGAAAAGTAACATCCATTTCCATAGGTAGCCAGGCATCGCCATCGGGGTCACTGTGTCTTCCGGTGGAAACCCCGGTAAGTTTATCTTTGGTTTTAACGGTTTGCCAGGTTGGATATGGTGCGATGCCCGCTTCATTTCCTGGCCAGCGCAGAGTCGCAAGAGGGCCCTGGAAAACCATAGCTTTGGGAGCGTATTTTTTTATGATATCATCTAAATAAACGACGCAGCTGCCATCAAACCATAGTTCAGATATTTTGCCATAGCGGGTCAAAACTTCAGTCCATTGTTGGCGTAAAAATTCTTCTGCTTTTTTCTGGTTTGCCGGGTCTTTGGTTTTTCCGCCACTGCCAATTCCAGCCCCGAGTTCTTCATTACCGGGGTAGATATAAACTCCCAGTTTCAGCCCGTATTTTTTACAGCTTTTGGATAAGTCAGCCAGAACATCGCCTTTACCATTTTGATATGGTGTATTTTTTATGCTGTATTCAGTGGAATCGGTTTGGAACCAGCAGAAATCACCTACGTGCTTGGCAACGAAAATAATTTGTTTGGCCCCAAATGATTCAGCGACCTGACACCATTGGTCGGTATCCAGTTTAGTCGGGTTAATCTCGGAAAGTGGGGTTGATTTATTGTCATATTCACGGTTTTGCCAGGTAGCCGGACTGAAATGGACAAACATTATGATTTCCATTTCATGCCAGGCGATTTGCTCGGCGCTGGGTAGGCCTCGTGTGATCTTGGCATCATCGGCGGATAGATTATCCGAAAAAACATTGCTGAAAACAATTATAGCTATTGTTAGAATTGTGAATTTATTCATAATATTTCCCTTCTTTATTGTGCAATCATAATAATATCAGCTTTACGGATTTCAGGAATTACTTTTAAATCTGTGATTTTACCACTTACCACTTTTCCTTCAATGGTGGTATTGAAAGGAGCGTGGACTTTGAAGTTGGCATTCCAGTTATCCGGCCAGGCTGGGATTAGGTAGATTTTTTTACCATCGGTCTGAATCAGCATAGACTGGAATGCTTTCATTAAGATGCCGCCATGGTCCTGGTCTGGAACCCAGTCATAATTTGGCCCCCAGAAAGCCGGAAAGCGTGAATTCTTGTCATAGTTTTTAGCCCGGCCAACGAGGTTTTCTTTGGCCTGTTGGGTAAGGCCCAGGTAAGCCATAAAAATATCATCTTGACGCCAACCGAAATTGCCCCTGTCCCAACGATTGTTCAGGGCGTTAATACCTAGTTCAATATTTGGCTTGCCGATAGCAATCTGGCGGAATGGGTACACAGCGTAAAGCTCAGGGTTTTCAACGTTTGACTTTTGTTCAAATTTTTCAGCTGGGGCCAGCAACTTGACACCATCTTTTTCCCAGGTTGGGATTTCAGGAGTTCTCTTGCGGAATTCCCGGCAATATTGCCTTAAGTTTGTATCCGTCAGGTCTTCTGGTAATTCCAATATTCGATGCGTAACGGCCCGCAGGCCTGCGACTTCTGGTTGAGGGTTAGTGCATTTCCACCAGGTTTCTACCGCTTGGGAAGGGTGCATAACAAGCTTGCCGTTTTCAGTTTTGTAATAATTATCAAAAAACAGCATGACTTCTTTGGCAAGAGGAAGAGTTTTTTCTTTCAGGAATTTTTCATCGCCGGTGTGTTCATAATAATCCAGCATCAGACAAACCAGTTCAGGCCCGGCGACCCATTCCCATTTGTGCCAACCGCTAGTTTGGAGCTTGTCGCTACGTTCTTCGGCAGGGGTCCAGCCATAAGTTTCGCTGAAACAAGCCCCCCAGAAATAAATACATTCAGGGAAATATGCCCCTTCATGGCCAAAGTAATGACGGGTGCGATATTTGCAAAGTTCAAAAACGGAATCAGCGTACATATCAAATAATGGCCGCATCATATCAAAATCGCCCGATGTGCACATACTGATATAAGGCAGGCGGGTGTTTTGCCACCAGTAGCCCGGCCCCCAGCGGCGATAGTCGCCATCACCGGGAGCACCTGGCGATGGGACAGTGAAAATCGTGCCATTGAATTTAATCGGGAATTGGCCCCGCCCGGCACATGCTGTGATGAATCGCTGGAGTGTATAGCCCTGGGTTACGACTCTGGCATTGTCCATCGGTGTATTTTTGTATTCGGCGACTTTTTTGTCATCGAGGTATATTTTCATTCCGGTGTCATTATCGATTGTTGCTATGACATGATGCCAGATGTTTGGCTTCAGGCAATCTTTGCAGGTCACCGTTGCTGCTTTGGTAATCAGTCTCAGGCCATTTCCGGGGTAAGTGTCAAGCAGGAATCCGTCGCTACCACCGGGTGTGATCTTATCGAATATCCGCATTCCGCCAGCAGGTAGTTCGCTGGGGTTAATCCATGCTTCTAAAGTTAAAGTGGGAAGAGTGTCGATTTTTTCCATTTTATCCAGGGTTGTTCCCGATTTTACCTCTTTCCAGCAGCCTAGCATGTTTGGAATATTGGCAAGTTGTTTTTTATTCTTATGCAGATTTGCTATTTCCATTTCATTTAGGGCTTTATACCAGAGGCTGGCTCTGGCGATGGTGCCAATGAATTTATTGGAATCATTTTGACTAATCCCAATACGGACAGGGTGTTTTCCCGGTTGGATTAATGCCGGGGAATCAGTCGATGTTTCAGTTGCGTAAATCCAGCTACGGCTCCAGAACTGGTCCCACCATTTTTTATGGTTTTTATATCGAATATTATGCGAGGTCTTTTCTGTCTTTGCGATTTGTTTTTCGATAGCCTTTTGCCATTGAGCGGGGCTGGACGGATGAGATGTCAGGATATGGATGGCTATATTGCTGGAATTTGTTTTAGCGGTAACAAGTGTCAGGTCATCTACTCGGGTGCCATTATTGGTTTTGACTATGGCTCCGAAAGTGCGATTCAGTATTGGGTCGATCATTTCATAATCGCTTAGCCCCTGAATTTGCATAGTCAATCCTGGGCCTACCGATTTGCTATTGTGATGATACCATCCAATGCGATTTTTCTGGTTTTTCAGGATAGTGTCAGGTTCTACTATTGTAGCGGCGTGCTTTTGTTCTGGTTTGGACCTATCCAGGTAAACATCGCTGACTTCGATAGTTGGCAGTTCATAGCGATCATTTCGCCACAATTCGATTTTAGCGGTAGCGGTGAATTCAAAGTCGCTTGCGGTGTCAATATTGATGGTTGGATTGTTGGCATCAACCCATATTTCGCATTTTAATCTTTTATTGCCTTGCATAATACTAATTATGATTTGGCCATTTTTCAGCTTAAGCTCCTGACTGAATTTGGTATCTGGGTTTTCTAATATATTAGGAGAAAAACTAATTCTGACCTTACCCACTTTCAGTAACCGAGAATTGTCCCCCCAGCTATCGGTCTTACTGATATAGATAATCAGGTCGCCATTCTCCTGCATCCAAGTATTTATACCTATATCACCATTTCCCAGTGGCATTGACCCAGATGCATCTTTACTTGGTGAATCCCATAGAACATTGTAGGAATCAAGGTCATTAAAAGGTTTTGTTGCATCTCCTGCCAATAATTGGTTAAGGCTAAATGAAAGAATAATTATTATTGATGTTAATAATATGACGTGTTTTTTCAATTTCGTTCTCCTATAGCAAACGTTTTATTAGCCAAGCAGGAATATATGATTATAAGTTAGTGAATGTAGTAATCAATGGATAAACCTGATTTTTTGTCATAATAATTAAATTGGCAATTATACTATAGTTATATATAATCTTTAACTATGTCTACAATAGAAATTATTTTGTGCGTTATTGTCCTGGCATTGGTGGCTTTGGTTTTTGTGTTGATTAGCAAACTCAATAAGCCTGGCGATGATGCTTTAAAACCTATGGAAATTCTTGGCGGTCAACTCAATGAATCGCTAAGGCGGCAGGATGAGCGTTTAGCTAAGATTAATGACCAGGTAGGTAAGAGCTTTAATGATTTTACCTCGATTATTAATGAACAATTTACCCAGCAGCAGACTTTGGGCAAGCAAACTCAGCATGATATGGGTATGAAACTTGATTCTGCCGGCAAGACTATTGCGGACCTGAAAGGGCAATTGGGCCAGTTGTCTCAAGCTACAGCTAATATTATGCAGGTAGGCAGTGAAGTTCGCAAATTGCAGGATATATTGCAGAGTCCTAAACTGCGGGGTGGCTTGGGGGAGTGGTCGCTTGAACAATTGTTGTCAGATGTCTTGCCAGCCCAGAATTATAAAACACAATATACCTTTAAAGACGGCAACAGGGTCGATGCGATTGTATTGTTGGCCCAGGGCAAGGTTTGTATTGACGCAAAGTTTCCTCTGCCCAATTTCCAATTGATGATAGATGCCCAGGAGCCTGAAAGTCGCCAAAAGGCACGTCGGGCCTTTGTCAAAGATGTAAAGTCCCGCATAGATGAAATATCTGGCAAGTATATATTGCCGGAAGAAGGTACGCTTGACTTTGCTTTGATGTATTTACCAGCCGAGAATGTCTATTATCATACAATAATAGAAGATGGCAATGCTACAAACTCCCTGGCTAATTATGCCAGGGCTAAAAAGGTCATACCTGTTTCACCTAATACCTTATATGCCTATTTGATGGTTATAGCATCTGGGCTAAATGGGTTGAGAATCGAACAGAATGCCCGCAAAGTTATCGGTGATTTGAAAAAACTGGTTCGGCAAATGGATGTTATTTGCGGTGATTATGACCTGGTTGGCAAACATTTAGCTAACGCCCAGGGCAAATATGATCAGGCAGGCAAAAAAATTGACAGATTTAAGACTGATCTGGATCGAATTGCTGATATGTCTGATGAACATAGTGAAAATACGGAATAATAAGAGAAAGTCAGTTAGATGAGTAGGGTTTTATGTGATTTCATCCATGAAAATTAAAGTAGACTTTATTTTGGGGTTTGTGTTTTAGCGATTTATTAGTGTGTTTTTGATTTTTTATTGAATTTCATAATAAATATGAAAAAAATAGAATAATGGCCTTGACCATCAAACTTTTTTTTGTTATATTACCTAACATGATTGGTGATTAAGTTCACTGGCGAAAACAAGAGTGACAAACTCTTGAAGGCATTTGAAAAAAGTTAATAAAAAATATTAAAAAAAAATGTTTTTAGTTTGACTAAGTGCCAATAATATTGCATAATCTTGTAAGAGAGATTAATCATAATTGAAAATTAAATATAAATTTGTCCCTAAAACTCTGGTGTGGTACCTTCCTTTCTTCTCCCGACCGAATCTATATCACGCCAGGGTTTCTTTATGCGCATAAATAAGCATCTGGACACTAGCTAGCACTTCAAATACTCTTTATTTTTTAAGACAATTCTTAAGTAATTATCCTATAGTTCAAATTAAAGTAGACTTTAGTTTTTTTGCGGATTTTATAAACCATTCATATATGGACAGTCCGTATTTGATGATTTTCATATATAATTTCTACAGAATCCCCATTTAAAGTCTACTTTAATTTTTAGTTAAGATAGGTAGTCTGTCGGTTTGCTTATATAAGCAGGGTTCTATCCTAATTTTCATTTCTCGGTGGGAATTACAGGGTTTGTAATGATTTTTTCGGTAGGGTAATTTAAAAAGAAAAACAATGACAAGATAATATAGATATTTTGGGTAACTTATTTGCTCTTGATGGTTTTTAAATTATATATTTGGTCAGCAGTATCTATAGAAATAGGTCTGTATGATAATAATAGTTATAATAACCGGGGCATAAAGACAATGGCAAGCTGGTTCAGAAAAAAAACATATCCAATAGGCATCGACTTTGGTCGCAGCGGTATCAGACTGCTTCAGCTGGCCCAGAATGGCGATAATCTGGCATTAATAGATGCCGCCAGTGCCCAGGCTCCGATTGAACTGAGGAACAGATCAGTGGAATTGTTACAATGGCGTATTGAAACAATATCCCAGTTATTAAAGCAGGGCAACTTCAAGGGGCGTAAGGTTGTCACCGGGCTTCCGGGTAGCGATATAGTCGCTCAGCACTTATTAATGGACAAAATGTCTGCAGATCAGCTCAAGGCTGCTTTGCCTTTTGCCGTTGGCGATAAATTCCCATTTCCTGTTAATCAATCTTTACTTCGTCACATCGTAGCTGGTGAAGTATATGAAGGTGATAAAGTTCGTCAGGAAGTGATTGTAATGGCTGTGCCTGCAGTAGTAATGAACCATCAAATGCAAATCATAAATCAATTAAAGCTTGAAATCGAAGCTATAAATATAGAAGCATTAGCAGTTGTTGACAGTTTTAGTCATAGCGATTCTATTGATGATTCCGCTGTTATGATTGTCGATCTTGGCTATTGCTCCAGTAAGGTCGTTATTGCTCATGCCCAGGAGATAACATTTTGCAGAACGGTAAAACTGGGTGTTGAAAATATTTGCCAGTCGATCACAAGCTTAATGCCAATGGCACAAAGTCAGGCAGAACAAAGATATATTGAAAATTCTACGGGTATTCTGTCTCAGGAAAATGATGCTAATGTTGCTGTTGCAAATGAAGTTTTGGAAGCAATTGAACCAATCTGTGATATCCTGGTAAGTGAACTGCGAAGTTGTATACGTTATCATGATCTCATGTTTGCTTCTCAACCGGTTTCAAAGGTTGTTTTTGTAGGCGGTCAGGCTCGTGATAAGAGATTCTGTCAGAATATTGCCAGAAGCCTGGGTTTATCGGCACAGATTGGCGACCCGTTAAGAAAAATTGAGATTTCAGATAATATTCCTAATGATATTGATCCCCAAAATGTAAATCCGCAGTGGACAGTTGCTTTTGGTCTAAGTTATAACCAGAGGATATGATCTGGTCCGTCCATACTTGTACAAAACCGGATTTTAATACTGGTAGCAAATGAGAGGTTTTTTATGGCTAATGATATGAATTTTTTACCCGAAGATTATGTTCAACGTAAAACGCAAAAAAGGACCAATATGATATGCCTGGTTCTATTTGTTTTGGTTGTTGGAGCTGTGGGAGTTGGTTTCTGGATAACTAATCAGCGTAATGCTGTAATGAATCAGGAATCTTCGGCGATTAATAACAAGATGACAAAAGCCAGTGCGGCATTACATACACTGGATATCCTTGAAAAAAAGAAAAATGAGATGTTGGCCAAAGCTGAAGTTACTCAGATGCTGATGGAGCCTGTGCCGCGTTCACTTTTGGTGGCGACTTTGACTAATAATTTACCAGAAGGTGTATCTTTGCTGGATTATGATTTAAGTTGCAAAGAAGTAAAACAAGCTAAGTCAGCAGTGTCAAAAACCAAGAGTCGCCGCAAGGAAAATGCCAAAGAAGTTTCCACGCAAGCCGAAATCAAAAAATTCCAGACTGTGATAAGGTTTACCGGGATTTCTTATTCAGATCAGCAGGTAGCTCAGTTGGTATCAAATCTGAAAACATCAGATCTTTTCTCTCAGGTATATTTGACCTATTCCGAAGAGCATAAAATCAAAAAGGATGACAGCGAAGATGAGAAAGTCCGTAAGTTTAATGTTGTTGCGATATTAGACCCTAAAGCCAAAGCATCCGAAGATGATGTTCGCTGGGCCCAGTCACAGCACATAAAAAGCATGTAATGAATCGTAAATCAAGGTAGAACGAAACTTCTTAATATACAAATAGAGGTAAATGCAATGAAAGTTGGTTTTAGAGAATTCTTATTTTTAATATTATTGTTGGCAATACCAGCACTATCTTATGGCTGGGTTTTCCGTAAAGCAAATGATAATTGGCAGCAGCATCAAAAAGATATGCAGCTTAAGCAGCAAAAGCTTGCTGATCTTAAAAATGCATCAAAAGGTATCGATGATCTTAATAAGCAGGTTACTGAGTTGACCGAAGCCGTAGCATTTTTCGAACGCAAGCTTCCAGCAGAACATGAAATGGATAAGGTTTTGTCACAGGTTTCCCAGATAGCCGAAAAATTTCATTTAGAAACCCGTCAATTTAAGATTCTAAAACCGGAGCCATTCGCTGATTATTGTGAACTACCTATAGAAATGGGTTTTTATGGAGATTTCGCTGATTATTATAAATTTCAGCTGGAATTGGAAAAATTACCAAGGCTTACCAAAATCACCAAGATGAACCTGGTCAAAGATAAAAATAATGATGGCATAACAGAGATATTTCTTGAGTTAAGAATCTTTTTTGATACACAATTAGTATTAGTCAAATAGAATAATATATAAACATTTAAATTTTAGCGAGTATTAATATGTTAAATTCAGGGACAAATGAAATGCAAAATGAAGCCGAAAAAAATGTAAAATCCGGTCCACCACAATGGCTTACCGGTTCAACTGAAGCGGAAAACTATGAAGATCCTCAAGAAGCTTTCGACTGGCAAGGTGATGCCAAATCAACAGGGAGGCCTATGCTGATTATGTTGGCATGTGCTTTTGCCGGAATGATAGGATTGTATTTCTTTGGCATAAAACAAAAGCCTACCCCAGCCAGTGACGAGCAGGTTCAAAACGAGGCCAGGATTGATGTTGCTCTTGCTAAACTGACCGGCGATAAGAATATTAAAAATAATGCTCAGGCAGTTGGCAAGATAGTAAAAACCTTTTATGATTATCCAATGAATCAACAGGTTTCTCTTGATGATCTCAGAAAGAATCCATTTGCATGGGTTCAGCAGCAGTCGGCTTCTACTGAGGAAGCTACATCTATTCAGACCGCTCAGGCTGCTCAGGCTGAAAATAATAGAAAAAATGAGTTGCAAAATGCCTTTGCATTGCTGAAATTGCAATCAATTGCATTCAGTGCAAAAAATTCACGTTGCATGATAGATGATGAATTATATAGTTCAGACCAGCAAGTTGGATTATTTAAGATAACTGAAATTGCTGCCGAAAAAGTTGTGTTAGAAGCTGATGATATGGATTTTGTATTAAGGCTTTAATCTAAATATAAAGGTAATAATTGTCTGATCCACGAATATTACCGAGTTCGCCTTTGAAACATCAATAAGATGCTTTTTTCAGGGAAAGGCACAGTATGATAGACAAAAATTCAACAGACCGTTGGCTGTTGAACAACATTAACAGCAATAGTAAGGCTACTAATGATCTTTGTGATCTGTGGCAGCCCGAACAGCAAAGCGAAACAGCTGTCATTAGTTTTGAACAGCGTCTGTGTCGTGATGCTACTGTTTCTGATGAACAGCTGACAGAGGCCCAGACAATTCTAGAAAAGATGCCGCGTAAAAAGCTCGGTGAGATCTTGCTGGAAATGGGTGCTGTTACTGAAGTTGACTTGCTGAAGTGCTTAGCTCAGCAATATAGTTTACCATTTGTTAAACTCGAAGAGAGCATGGTAGACTCCGAAGCTTTTGGTTTACTGGATAAAGCTTTTATTGAAAATCATAATGTACTGCCATACAAACTGGATGATGGCAAATTAGTGGTAGCAATGAGCGATCCTGCCAATATTTTCTTGCAGGATGAAATAAAAAGGAAAACAGGTTTATTTCTGGTTATACATGTTTGTAGCCCGGAAGATATTAAAAATATTATAAAAGATGAGGATGATGAAGATACATCGATAGATTATCAGGTCGATGATATCATTCAGGATGTTGATGATCAGGACGTAGAACTCGTCGAAACCGAACAGGAAGATATTTCTGACCTGGAACGGCAGGCCGGCGATTCTCCTATCATTAAATTCGTTAATTATCTGATAATGCAAGCTGTAAAGGAAAAAGCATCAGATATTCATATCGAACCCGGCGATAAAAAGCTGGTAGTTCGTGATCGTATTGATGGTGTATTATTTACGATGTTGACGCCTCCTCACAATATGCATCCTGCGATTGTTTCGCGTATCAAGATTATGGCTAATCTTGATATTGCTGAAAGGCGTTTGCCTCAGGATGGTCGTATCCGGGTTATGATGAACGGCGGCAATGTCGATATGCGTGTTTCTACACTTCCTACCTGTCATGGTGAAAAAGTTGTTATTCGTATATTAGATGGTGCTGGCAGTTCTTTGGGCCTGCATAATATCGGTATGGAAGAAGACACCCTTGCGATTTTAAATCATCAGATTCATCAGCCTCATGGCATTATTCTTGTTACCGGACCAACCGGTTCGGGCAAAAGTACCACGCTTTATTCGGCTCTTAGAACGCTTGATCTTCAAAAGATGAATGTTTCTACAGTAGAAGATCCCGTCGAATTCCAGGTCCCAGGTATTACTCAGGTGCAGGTGCATGATAAAATTGGTATGACCTTCGGCGCTGCCCTGCGTTCATTATTACGACAGGACCCTGATGTTATTATGGTTGGTGAAATTCGTGATGGCGAAACTGCCAAAATTGCGGTACAGGCCTCTCTTACAGGCCATCTGGTGCTATCGACTTTACATACCAATGATGCTCCAAGCAGTATTACACGATTAGTCAATATTGGTGTTGAACCATTTTTAGTCGCCGCTTCTATTAATGCAATTCTGGCTCAGCGTTTAGCAAGACGTATTTGTCAAAAATGTAAAGAGAATTTTGAACCTGAACCGGAGCACGCGGCATTTTTAAGTATGTATGGATTCAGCAGTGCTAATTTATTTAAAGGTAAAGGTTGCCCGGCATGTCGCCACACCGGTTATGCTGGCCGTGTCGGTTTGTATGAATTGATGTCACTAGATGATTCTTATCGTGACATTGTAACTAAAAACCCAACGGTTTCTGAGCTCCGCAGAGTTTGCCAGGAAAGAGGTATGGTGACATTACGTGATGATGGCTTCAGAAAAGTTCAAGCGGGTTTAACTACAGTCGAAGAAGTTATGCGTGTGACTGAAAGCACTGTATAATTAATTCGGTGTGCAAGTGAGTAAGCTAGTGAAAAATAATAAAATAAATTGAAAGACGACTTATGTCAGAATTACAAAAAATATTAATAACAGCAATTGAAAACAATGCATCTGATGTACATATCATGGTTAATTCCAGGCCTTTGTTGCGTATTCATACCGCATTGGTTGAAGCGGATTTCCCTATTATTACTCCAGATAGTGCATTGGCATTGGTTCGGGAAATGCTGACAGAAGATCGTTTTAATGAATTTCTGGAAAAACGTGATCTTGATTTTTCAGCTGAAGTGCCAGATAAAGGGCGTTTTCGTGTTAATGCCCACTTTCAACGTGGCACAGCTGCCATCGCTTTTCGTACCATTAAAGATGATGTTCCCGATATCGCAGGTTTGAATTTACCTGATGCGGTAAGTCAGCTTACCAATCTGGCCCGTGGCTTAGTTCTGGTTACTGGTGATACCGGTTCTGGTAAATCTACCACTATGGCTAGCATGGTTAATTCTATCAATAATAGATATAACAGGCATATCATAACACTGGAAGACCCCGTCGAGTATGTTTTAACTTCAAATAAATGTGCAATCGAACAGCGTGAAATCGGAACCGATTGTCTTTCTTTTGCTTCTGGCCTGAAACATGCCTTACGTCAGGATCCTGATGTGATATTGGTTGGTGAAATGCGTGACCTGGAAACTACCGCGTCAGCAATAACAGCTGCCGAAACTGGCCATTTGGTCTTAAGCACGCTACATACCATGAGTGCTTCCCAGACTATTGAACGTATTATTGATATTTATCCTACCGGTCAGCAGAATCAGGTTCGTTCAATGTTAGCCAATACCTTACAGGCAGTTATCAGTATGACACTTTTCAAACGTATTGATTTTTCCGGTATGATACCGGGTGTTGAAATATTGCTTTGTACCCCTGCGGTGCGTAACTGTATTCGCGAAAACAGAATTTTCGAAATTCCTAATATTATCGAAACATCGCGTGGTATTGGTATGCAGACCATGGATTATTGCATTGCTCAATTATTCATGAATGGTCATATTTCCAAGGAAGATGCCTTGGCCAGTGCTGCTAATCCAGAAAAGCTCAACCGTGCTTTGTGTGCATAAATAAGTTGTAAATTAAAATTAAAGATAAACGCTGGCCAAATGAGGCACTGCGAAAAAAAGTATTATTATATACATAAAATTTCGAGGTGCTAAATGCCTAATTATCGTTATGAAATAAAACAGTCTACTGGTCAGATGCAAGCTGGTGTGGTAACCGCAGCAACCGCAACGGCGGCGGCAACAATGCTCAAAGGTCAAGGCGGTTATGTGATTTCCCTGACTGAAGATGGCCAGGCTAAGCAGTCAACATTGCAGAGTATTCTTAATTTTAAGGTCGAACGGGGCCCCAGAGATAAGGATATCCTGAATTTCACGAATCAGTTGGCTGTAATGATCAAAGCTGGTATCAGTATTCGCGCAGCATTAGAAGGTATCGCTGAACAGACTGAAAATGAAAAATTCCGCGAAATTTTACATACTATTCGTCGGGATATTGAAGGTGGTAAATCATTTTCAGAGTCATTATCAAAATACCCAAAAGTTTTTAATCCACTTTATATTAACATGGTGCGGGCATCTGAACTTTCTGGTTCGTTTGGTTCTATGCTTGATCGAATCGCAGGTTATATGTCCCAGCAGATCGAAACCCGCAGCCAGGTCAAAGGTGCAATGATCTATCCTATGATTATCGCGTTTATGGCTGTATCTTCAACTATTTTCCTGCTTACCTTTGTGTTGCCTAAGTTTGTCGGAATTTTTGAAGGTAAAGAAGATATGCTGCCTGCTCCCACCAAGTTTATCCTTTTCCTGAGCGAAACAATCCGTACATACTGGTATATATTGATTCTGGGTAACGGTGGTGCCATCTGGGGATTTCTGTATTTTACTAATACCGAAAATGGCCGTCAATGGTGGGATGCGTTAAAACTTAAAATCCCTGTTATCAAAAAACTTTGTCGTTGTCTCTATATCTCCCGTTCGCTACATACTATGGGTGAATTGGTTAATGCCGGAGTACCTATGCTCGATACAATTTCTATCACCGGTAAAATTTCGGGTAATACTGTCTATAAAAAAATGTGGAAAAGAGTTTTTCTGGCTGTCAAAGAAGGTAAGAAAATTTCATTTACGTTGACCAATAGCAAGGAATTACCTTCCAGTGTTGTTCAGATGATCAGTTCTGGCGAAGAAAGTGGTAAGTTGGCCGATGTCTTACAGGATGTCAGTGGCTATTATCAAAAAGAGCTTAAAGCTGTTATTCGTGCCGTTACCGCCATGATAGAGCCTATTATGATTGTCCTGATGGGTTTTGTCGTTGGTTTTATTGCGATGGCTATTATGCTGCCTGTTTTCAAACTTTCGACACTGGCCAAAGGTGGTTGAGAAAAAAAGTTTGAAGGTGTCAATGTTTGAAAGTGTTAAATTATTTCAGGTAAATATTATGTGTTACAAATGCAAACAAAAAGGTTTTACGTTAATAGAAGTTTTATTAGCGGTCATAATTGTTGGTTTTGGTATTACTGGTTTAATGCTGATGATGGCTACAGGTACCCAGGTCAACAAGTTTGGCAATGATTTGGCCGCTTCGGTGTTTTTAGCTGATCAGATACGTTCCATGACCGATGAGGAACCTTTTGATGTTCTTACTCAATACAATGGTTTGACCTTTGATGGTGTTGACGCTATGGGCGATTCGATTGAAGGAATGAATAATTATCAGCAAAGCATATCTGCTGTTTATGTTGATCCTTATTCTATGAATACATATACAGGTTCAAATCCACAAGCGGTTTTGCTTACTGCAAGTATTGCCCAGAGCGGGAAAAATATTACCGAGGTAACCTGGCTGCGTGTGAAATAATCTTGCGTGGTTGTTTAGCACTGAAACGTTAGAAGAAACGAGATTCTCATGAAAACTAAAATATATAATTCTGGATTTAGCTCAATAATGGCGATGTTTTTCATTTTGCTGTTTTCGGCATTAGCTATCTCATTTGCCCACATGAGTTCGCTGAATGTAAAAATGTCGGAAAATCATAGCCATTTAACCAAGGCTCAGGCCGCCGCTGAATCGGGCCTGAACTATGCGATTTATCTGGTTAATAACTATGATCCTCCCTCTGATGTTTATACCTATTATAATGTTGTCAGTGAAAATGAAGCTTTAACCAGCTTTGGCTACTTCAAAGACCATGTGGTAAGTCAAATGTCGGGTTCGCCATTGATGTCGGGCTTATCTATAAGCTATAGCTCTTCCTCGAACACGATTAAGCTACCTTCTGCCGGAGCGATTAAGCTGGATTCAGCCAGTGAAGGTTTCAGCCTAGTATTTCAATTCCAGGCTGGTGATTCTGTAACCCCTCATAAAATGTCCGTAACCAGCCTTGGCGTTGCCGGAGATTCCACCAAAGCTATTACTATGGAATTTAGTATTGCCAAAGATGCTGATGTATTAAATTATGCTATTGCCAGCCGGGGCCGTATTTGGCTTACCGGTGATTCGACCATCGATGGCGATGTCTATACCGATTGGGATAATCCCGCCTGTGCTCCATTTAATATGACCAGCGATTCAAAAATTAATGGTACAATCAATACCGTTTTTACTAAAGAGCAGGCTGATGATGCATCCTGGCAGCTGGAAACTCTCGACGAAGATGGCAACGCCATTTTTGATGATGATGGTAACAGAGTTTATAGCTCAATTGACGAGGTACAGGGTCACCATGAAGGTATTAACTATGGTGTCGAATCTAATGTGCCCGGCATGAATATTAATGATTACAATACGGATATGTATCGGCAGGGATTGCCTGATATTCCTTCAGCCAGCTATACCAGTGTTGAATATTTTCCTCATGCTGCAGGAAACTACAATGCTCCTAAATATTCTTCCAGCCTTAAACTTTATCGTCATGTTTATGATGGCGTACACTTTAAAGATGTAAGGCTTCCTGATAACAGAAATGCACTTTTCAAAAATTGTACATTTGAAGGTGTTCTTTATGTTGATTGTTATAAGAGTACTTCAAGTTATTACAATAATGTCAGATTTGATGACTGCACTTTCAATGGTGTGATTGTAACCGATGTTCCAAGTGTACTTAAGTGGCAATATAACTGTCTGTATTTCACTGGTGATGCTGTGTTTAATAATCAGGCTATGGAAGAAGCTACAATTCTGGCTCCTAATTTTAATGTCAACCTTGGTAATGCTAACGCCGCTACCGGTACCAATAATCAGCTAACCGGTGCAGTTATTGGCGGTATTGTTGATGTTCGCGGCAATGCTCAAATTGATGGCACGATTATCTCTATGACTGATACCACCCAGTGGACCAGCGGTTATGTAACTAATATTGGTGTAACTCTTAGTGATGGCGGTTCTGAAACTACCGAAATAGGCGATATTGGTATAATTAATATTAGACCTGATCAGGAAAAAATGTTGCCCAGCGGCATCAAAACTCCAATTGTTATTAAGAAAAACAGTGGCACTTACTTAGAACTATAAAAAAATGATAACACAAAAATACATAAAAAATAAATGTCGCAGAGGTGTGACTCTGGTAGAATTATTGATGGCTTTAGCGATTACTGCTATTATGCTGGTTGCTGTTGCGACCGCTTTTAGTTCAGCTTTTGACAGCTATAAGGCTAATAATGAAATGACCGGCGCATCGGCTTCATCACGCAATGCTCTTTCACAGTTTTGTGCGATAGTGCGTTCTGCTTCTAATGACCCTGACAGTGATACTATTGATGTGGCTTTTGATGGCATGAGTATGACAATGGTTGATTCTGCGGGGCGAGTGGTGGACTATGCTTATGACACAGGTGACTCTACATTGAAAACCCGTATCGACAATGGCACCTGGTATACCGTTCTCGATAATGTTTCCGCTATTTCAGGCCAGCCGGTTTTTACCGCTTCGTTGCCTCTGGATGCTACCTTGCCAACAGGTACCGTAGGCGTTGTTCGGGTTAAATTTGCAGTAACCAATGGCTCAGTTTCCCGAACCATAAGTGCATCTGCTGTGCCAAGAAATGTTATTTATAGATAAATAGACAACCCAATAAATTAGGATCATCAGCTTACCCGTATCAAAAAGCGTAGTGATAATTCGTCTTATACCCTGGATCACAACGAATTATCATCAACGCCTTACGGGTAAGCTGTTTTTTTTATCCTAAATCATCAATATTTTTCTGAATCGTCTGAACCTGCTCTCGCAGTTGTTCCAATCGCTGCTTTTCACTTTCGACCACTTCGGGCTTGGCCCGGCTGACGAAATTCTCATTATTTAATTTAGCCTGACAGCCATTGAAACCTTTCATAACAGTTTCCAGTTGTTTGCTTAGTCTGCTACGTTCAGCTTCGACATCAACAACGCCTTCAACAAAAACCTCAACTTCGCCATCAACAGCTGTTGCGGCATTGGCGGGCTTTTGGACATCTGGCCCAATATTTGCTTCTGCAATATTAGCCAGATTCGCAATTAAATGTTTTTGACTTTCGAATATATTTGCGGTTTCTTGCGCAGCTTTGATGGTAATATTAACGCTATCTCTGGGCGCAACCTGATAACGGGTGCGAATATCGCGAAGCAGACGAATAACCGTTTGAATCTGGTTCATTTGCTGTTCCAGTTCGCAATCAATCAGGCTATCGTTTAATTCCGGCCAATGGGCATTAATCAGATTATCACTGCTTTTAAGAGACATAACCCCTTCGATGCCGCGGTTTTTGCATAGGCCATTTAAGCTCTGGAATATCCCCTCGGTTATAAAAGGCATAAACGGATGCATCAATCTTAAACACCCATCCAGCACCAATGCCAATACCTGTTGGGCGACATGCTTTTGGCTTTCATCACGCATGCGTGGCTTAATAAGTTCCAGATACCAGTCACAAAGTTCGGTCCAAAAGAATTTATAAAGCGAATTAGCTGGATCACTGAATTTAAATTCATCCAGTTGGACATTGATAGCCTTGATAGAATCATTTAATCGCGACAAAATCCATTTATCTTCAAATTTCAAATCTGCTGCGGTAACTGGCTTTTCTGACATGTTTTCCAGATTCATCATCGCAAAGCGTGAAGCGTTCCAAAGCTTATTGCAGAAGTTGCGTCCAATATCGAATTTCTCGCTTTTATTCATGCCATTTTCGTCTTGAGTCACTGGCATACGCATATCCTGGCTTTCGGTGGTCATCTGAGCCAGACTGAACCGCATCGCATCAGCACCATAGCTATCGATAATAGCCAGAGGATCAACGCCATTGCCTTTACTTTTGCTCATACGTTCACCTTTGCCATCCAGAATTGTGCCATGAATGAAAACATCTTTAAATGGCACATCGCCCATATTGTAGATGCCAAGCATTACCATGCGAGAAACCCAAAGCGTAATAATATCACGACCTGTAACCAGAGTGCTGGTAGGGTAATAATATTTCAATTCCGGGGTTTCTTCAGGCCAACCCAGTGTACTGAAGGGCCACAGCGAGCTGGAAAACCAGGTGTCAAGAACATCTGGGTCTTGTTCGATATTTTTGCTTTTACAATGTTGGCATTCAGTTGGGTCTTCAATGCCGGTTGTCAATTCATCACAATCAGCACAATACCAGATTGGTATTCTATGTCCCCACCAGAGCTGTCGACTAATACACCAGTCACGAATGCCTTTGAGCCAATTCAAATAGGTGTCGCTATAGCGAGCCGGGTGGAATTTGATTTTGCCATCTTCAACCGCTTTAATCCCAGGTTTAGCCAGCGGGCCGACTTTGACATACCATTGATCCGAAAGATATGGTTCAATAACCGCATGGCTGCGATAGCTATGGCCAACCTGATGAATATGATCGACAACCTTTACCAATAGCCCCTGGGCTTCGAGATCAGCGATAACAGCTTTTCTCGCTTCGTAGCGGTCCATTCCCTGATATTTACCGCCTAGCTCATTAATAGAAGCGTCAGGGTTCATTACATTAATCTGTTCGAGATTATGTCTTAGCCCGATAGCGTAATCGTTTGGATCATGAGCTGGGGTGACTTTCAGGCAGCCTGTGCCTTCATCGCGTTTGACATGGTCATCTGCAATAATCGGAATCTCACGGTTCATTAATGGAAGCATAATCGTTTTGCCAACTAATTCAGCCGCACGATCATCTTTTGGATTTATCGCAACGGCTGTATCTCCCAGCATCGTTTCAGGCCGGGTGGTAGCTACAACAACATGGCCGCTGCCATCAGCTAAGGGATATTTAATATGCCAGAAATGGCCCTTAACTTCTTGATGTTCTACTTCATCGTCAGCCAGGGCGGTTTGAGTTACCGGGTCCCAGTTTACGATTCTTTTGCCGCGATAGATCAAGCCATCTTCAAATAATTTTACGAAAGTTTTTCGTACAGCTTTGGCGCAAGTATCATCGAGTGTAAAACGGGTTCTTTCCCAATCACAACTGGCACCCAAGCCTTTAAGCTGGTCAAGAATCTGATTGCCATATTGATCTTTCCAGCTCCAGATGCGTTTGAGTAGTTCATCGCGGCCAAGTTCATGTCTGGTTTTACCATCTTGTGCTAAAACCTGTTTTTCAACGACAGTTTGAGTTGCAATCCCGGCATGATCCGTCCCAGGCATCCACAGAGTGTTATAACCTTGCATGCGACGATAGCGGATCAGTATATCCTGTAAGGTATTATCCAGCGCATGGCCCATGTGCAGGGCACCTGTAACATTTGGTGGCGGTATCATTATGCAATATGGTAAAGTTTTATCGTCAGGGTTTGCAGGCGGTTCTGCATGAAAAGCGTTTAAGGCTAGCCACTGCTTATAAGCGGTAGTTTCCAGTTCCTTAGGTTCATATACTGTTGATAATTGTTCGGTCATTTCTCTTTGCCTGTCCTATCATTATTGATTTAATGGTTTTGGCCCCACACAAATCCGGCCATAACTGTAGAAATCCTTTTTAGAGGTTGCACGTGTTTATTAACGATAATTATAGATTATACCACGGTTTTGTCAAATAACTAATCACTATTAGTAAAGCTAATATATGAAATTTAATTATGTCATTCCCGCGCAGGCGGGAATCCAGTTTTCGATCCAAAATCATGGTTTGCGTTTTCTGGATCCCCGCCTGCGCGGGGATGACAAGGTCAACTTATTTGATTTAGCATCGATTTTGAGCCAAAAACAAGGATGGGGATTTCATGTCATTGCCCCTATCAATATTAGCAGGTCTAATATATGAAATTGTCCTATAGTCAAAATCGTTCCTGTCAATATTATTTCAGTTAAGAGAAATCATTCTGCCAACTTTTGGGCAATTCTTCTCAGTTTAACCTTGAATATCTCATTTTGATTGATAACATAACCAACTTATTCATTAAAAGTGCCATTTTCTGTCTTATAGGAAGTTGACTTCCTGAAGGAAACTATAATATGCTGGCTTTAGCCTCTAATTTTGATTTTTTTGCTTGGGTTATTTTACCGATTTTGATTTTTCTGTCGCGAATCACTGACGTTACTATTGGTACTGTCCGGTTAATTTTTGTGGCCAGAGGCATGAAATACCTGGCTCCAATTGTTGGGTTCTTTGAAGTACTTATCTGGCTTTTGGCTATGGGACAGATTATGAAAAACCTTTCTAACCCGCTTTGTTATATCGCCTATGCCGCGGGTTTTGCTACCGGTAATTTCGTAGGAATGTGGATTGTAGAAAAACTTTCACTTGGCGTTGTCCTTATTAGAGTTATTACAAAAAGAGATTCCACCGATTTGATTGAACATTTTAAACAGCAAAAATATGGATTGACAATTGTTGATGGCCATGGCAAAGTTGGGGAAGTTAAAATCCTCTTTACTATTGTTCCCCGAAAAGAAGTCAACAATATCGTTGCCCAGATCAAAGTTTTCAACCCCAGAGCTTTTTATTCTATTGAAGAGGTTGGTTTTGTGGAAAAAGAGGCTTTATTGCCGGAAGGAACAGAAGATATTAATAAATATATGAGTCTTTTCCGTCCCTTCCGCAAAGGCAAATAATATATTTCTGGTAACATTTTAGCCATTTGAAGCAAAATAGCACGAAGCGGCAGCGCCGTGCTAGGGCCAAACATCCCATTCTATGGTGACTAAACAATTCTAGCATCCAACTTTATATCATGATTATTTAGCAGGTCGCTGAGGCTGGCCGCTGTTTGTTGGCCAATTATCGCTGGTTGCTTCACATTGCTAAAGTGTTACTATTTCTGTAACATTTATTTTTCCTATACAACATCAGAATATCCTTTTGCGGAAGTTTCTTTTTGCTATAAGTGCCATAATCATGCCTAATATGCAGTTGACGAACATGAAAAATACCATGACCGCCAGTCCATCGAACGCATGGAGCTCACCGCTGGGCCAATAGCGGTCTATTAATGTAGAAGAATTATATTTTGTCGTATGCGCAATAGCCATCACAACCTGAACAAATGGGATACTGTTGCAATATGTATCAGCCAGATCATCGCTTGAGTTTGACAGTTCTAATGAAATATATAATATAAAAGGAATGGCGGCGAATAAAATAATTCCAAGTACAAAATTCATAATGACTGCTGTGGTACTCTTTTTGAATCGACTGCTGAAATATAAGCCACTACCAGTAAATAAAGCTGTAATGCCAAATGATATAATGCCAAGCATGAAAAGTGCCAACCAGTGAATATTGTTTAAAAATACAAACACCCCTACATGGGCAAATAATAATACCCATGTAATAGAGATACGTTTTACTACCCCGATAATTTTTCCCCATAAAATTTGATGGCTGGATAATGTTGTAGCCAGCAAAATAGGCCATGATCGGGCTTCTTTTTCCGTTGTGATGCATGTCGCAGGCAGTACAATTGTAAACAGCAGGGCAAGTGCAAAATAAATACATGAAAAGACCTTATGGGTGTCATTATCCCGAAAACCATTTTCACTAGCGCATACCAGATAGACAATAGCAATAATTAACAATAGCAGGCTGCCAAAGATAATAGACAACTTTTTATGGCGGCGAAATACCGAATTGCGTAATTCCCGCCATAAAACTGGAGATTTCTTTATCTTGCCAATCGGTATGTCTGTAATTTTTTGGCCCGCAAAATCTTTTGCATTTTTTTTAGAGGGTTTTTTTGCAAAAATTGCCTGGCCGGTAATCTGCCGAAGTGCTACTTTTCTTACCTGTGTTACAACAAAAGTCAGGACAACTGCTGAAGCTGTGAGCATAAAAACGCAGTGGATAGCCGTAGAAAAGGATAGCCATTGCCTGCTGCTCATCATTCCTTCTGTGTTAGCACCTAAAACGACATAGGGATTAGCATAAAATAATGGTTTTAATATAGCGTCGTCATTAGTCCAGTCAGTTAAAAAGCCAACAGCAAGCGGGAACAGCAAAAATATTGCCCCCATTGATAATAATGTAAAAATAATAACAACATAAGACTTTCGACTGAATATGGAAAAGAATATTGTCAAAGAGCCAATAAATATGACAGTTGTAATATTTATAAAAAAGCTGGATATAATAAAGCCCCATTGAACACCGCCAAAAACACGTATTACAGCTAGAATCGGCAGAGAAATACAAATGATAAGAAATATCTGTAACAGCTTACTCAATAATTTTCCCATGACAATCTGGAAACTATTGATCGGGGTGGTCATTAAGGCACCAAGGGTTTTGTTATAGATTTCATCGCCGATAGCGGTGCTGAGCATGACAAGGGTAAATAGCTGGGTACAGCAAAACTGAATCCAGATGATAAGTGTTGTTATTTCGATTCCAGCTCTGGACATCCGCGATGCCTGATAAGTTGCGCTCCCGTAATACCGGCTTACCGTTTGTACCCATATTAGAGTAATAAACAGTATTAATATGACTATATAGATAAAACGTGTTACATAATTGCGTTTCCGCCTGCTGGATACTCTCAGCTCTTTATCAAATATAGGCCCTGTAAGCCAGTTCATTGAAATGATATTTTTGATTTTTCCCATGTATACTCCCAGTTTATCTAATTAAAAATATTTTTTCTCAATCTCGCTTTGGCACGCCACAGAAGGAATATGCCAATAGATGAATAGCATACCGCTGTAGTGGATATAAAGACGAGTGAGTCACTATAAGATTTTTTTCCACCTGACCAGTTGAATCGCAGACGAGAGAATGATTCCATTGAATGCCTGGAACCACCTGCACCGTTGGCAATTGATGAAATTTGAACCACAGGGTTTATATTATTGAAAGATGAAAATCTTGTTTGTTTATGGGTGATTTCGCCAATGATAGTGAAAATTATTGGCAGGATCAGCCAAAGTATAATTGCCAGTCCAAAATTAGCACAAACCGATGTTGTAGTGCGTTTAAAGCGACTACTGAAATATAAACCAGTCCCACTGAAGAAAATAATCAGATATGTTATAATTAAAAATATTGGGATAAAACTGGCCTTGTTGAGATATCCAATAAAAATAAATAAAATAACATGACCAAAAAGCAATAACCATATTGGCAGACAACGTCGAAATACGCCGATTGCTTTGGCGATAATTATCTGTCTGTCAGTCATGGTTGTCGCCAGCAGAATTGGCCATGAACGAGATTCCTTTTCGGTGGTTATCGTGGTTGCTGAAAGGGCGATGCTGGTAACCAGTCCAATTATAGCAAATACATTTATATAAAATTCCTGAAATATCGACTCGTCCAGAGCGTCTTGAACATGATTTATAACATAAGTTATCAGAAGCACTGTAATTGTAATAGCCAAAGCGATAATATTTGTCTTGCGGCTGCCTTTAATAATAGGTGTGCGTAATTCCTTCCAGACCAGCGGGCAGCCCTTTACTGACCTGATTGTTGCATTGCTGTAATCAAGTTCAGCTCCATCATTTAATAAGGCATTCTTTTTCTTTTTCTTTGTGGTCCCGGTTTCCTGACCGGTGATTTGTGCTAATGCGGTTTTTCTGACCCTCTTAACTGTAATTGCAAGTACAGCCAAAGTCATCCCCAGCATAATAATACAGTGAACCGGCCAATATAGCCCGCCAGAAAATGGAAATGATACTTCAAGCATATTGATAACATTAATGTGCATCGCAAATAATGGATTAGTATAATATAGACATGCCATAAAAAGTTGAGGTGGACCGTCAGGGTCTGACAGTATTGATCTTGCAATTACAGCAATTAATGCTGGGATGAAGCCAAATAAAATCGCCAGAACCGCTATGGTTTTTAATATTACAGCATAGCTTTTGCGACCACTGATCGAAAAAAGTATGGTGAGCGACCCGGTAAATAATATTGTTGTTAAGGTAAGGCATAAGCTTGAAAGCAGATATATCCATGGTATCCCCCCAAAAACTCGCACAACAGCCATTAATGGCAAACTGATAGCCAGTAGCAGCACAATCTGAAGGATTTTACTTAAGAGTTTGCCCATAACAATCTGAAAACTATTAATCGGCGTAGTCATCAGCACGCCCAGAGTTTTATTATATATTTCATCGCTTATCGAAGTACATAGCATAATGATGGCAAGAATTGGCATTGTGCAAAACTGAAAAATTGTAATGGTTGTTATGATGTATTTGCCAGCTTCGGCCATGCGGGATGCTATATATGTATAGTCGCCAGCTTTACCGGGGCTAAAAACCATAGTAGCATTCCACACCAGAACGACAAAAAGCATCATAAGCAATAGATATACCGTCCTGAGAATATAATTACGTTTTCTCCGGCTGGATATACGCAGCTCTTTTCCAAATATGGGCCCGGTTAGCCATTCGAAAGATATTATTTTTTTGGTTGTTTCAATCATAATGCCTATTTCTTAGCCGCCGAAAATATATTTTTGCGCAAGTTTTCTTGCGATAGAACCAAAAGCAAATAACCGAGAAAACTATATATTATAAACCAGAACAATAGATACCCCAACATTCCATTAAAACCTACACTATTGTCAAAAACCCTGAAACGCAAGGAATCATTTGTGACACCTTCCAATACTATTCCCATTAAAACCATGGGGTTGGCTTGAAGAATGAATTCTGTGCCTGGTCCCCTTGCGATCAACGCCCATATAATCGGAATTAATATATATAGCACCGCCAGAACTGCTACAGTTGTATTAATCGCTGAAGATGTGGATTTGCGATTCACACTGCAATGCATGGCAATACTGCAAGTGACGATAAGACCGGTAAATATCGCAAATGGCAGCAGGATTAATATTGCCGGATTAATTTTTCCTGCCAGGATAAATACGATTATATGTATAGTCATTAAAATCCATATCCATAAACTACGTCGCATTGCACCGATGAGCTTACCAAAAATAATATGCCTGTTTGATAAAGGGCTGCAAAGCAAAATTGGCAAAGTTCGGGCTTCTTTTTCAGTGGTAATCGTCCCGGCGACATTATTCATAGAGCTTAAAATTCCCAAAGACACATAGATAATAATGATCGGGATATGGGCTTCAGCTTCGTAAAGCCATTCAAAATAAAATCCCAGGCCATAGATACCAAATATCACTAATGCAGTAAGTATTCTTGTCAGCTTCTTGACTAATTTGTTTTTGGACCCCTGCGGAGCCATCAATTCTTTCCATATAATTGGCGAACCTTTAACTGTGCGTAAATCTCGATTATCACTTTTTTTACTTAGCAATTTTTCGATTTTACCGTGTTCAGCCCCGTTGATTTGCCCCAGGGCTGCCTTACGCACGCGTTTGATCGTATATGCTAAGATCACAGTTGTCAATGCCAGCATGGTCAGGCAATGAAACTGCCATTGAATCGTTGTTGCTCCAAAACCAAATTTATTGGTAGTTTCAGATTGCATCGCAAAAAATGGATTTACATAATATATATAGGCCATCAGCTTTGTCGCTATGACCGACCAGAATCTGCTTCCAAATTGCATTAATAGCATCATGAGCATCGGTAACACCCAGTAAGCAATAGCAAGCAGACCAACCGTTTTTGAAGCGGCATCCCGGCCTCGTCGGGTTTTCACTGAAAAAGATAATGATATCGCACCGGCAAATAACATTGCGGTAATAGTTATGCAGACCCCGGAAATCACATAGCCGATATCGACGCCGCCATAAACTCTTATGATTGCCAGTATGGGCATGGAAATAGCCAATAATAACAACAACTGGAAGACGCCGCTAAAGAGCTTGCCCAGGACAATCTGCATACTGTTAATCGGTGTTGTCATCAGCACCCCCAGGGTCTTTCGATATATTTCCTCATTTATCGAAGTGCTCAGAGTACTGACCACCAAAAGCTGCATGGCAAGAAATTGTACCCATAATAATGTCGTTGTAATGGTGGCGACAATTGCACTCATTCGTGATATTTGAAAGGCTGATGAAATACTTCGTTCCGAGATAGCATATCCTGCAATACCAATTATCAAAGTCAAAATGGCGATATACATAAATCTTTGCCAGTACATTCCTTTTCGACGGCTTCTAACGGTCATCTCCTTTTCCAGAATCGGACCAGTTAGATAAAACAGATTTAGTTTTGAAATTTTGCTAATCATTTTTTACCTTAGTTTACTAATCCTTTTGTTAAATGCAAAAATGCATCATCCAGATTCAGCTGTTCCGGTTCAATCGAAATGATATTAATATCACCGTTAACCAGCGTTTTAGCGATGATACCTTCGTTTTTCTTTGTTTCTCGTAAAGTAATGGCTATATGAGAATTTTCGGTGTTAATGTTTTCAATGTCTTCTATGTTATTCAAGAGTTTTACGGCAATATCTTTTTGACCATCTGCCACCTGAACTCGAACTTTGCGATTCACACCCATCTTTTGGCGAATATCTTCCATGCTGCCATTAAAAACCAGTTGACCGCATTCGATAATTCCAACCTGATCGCATATTTCTTCCAGCTCGCTAAGAATATGGCTTGAAATCATGATTGTCTTACCCATATTTTTTAATTCGCGTAATAAACCTCTGATTTCTATACGGGCGCGTGGGTCTAGTCCACTTGCTGGCTCATCAAGGATTAATACTTTCGGGTCATGGATAAGAACTCTAGCCAGTCCCAGTCTTTGCTGCATGCCTCGTGACAGTGAATCAACCGCTGCATGGCTTTTGCCTTGCAGGTCAGTAAGCTCCAGCACTCCCTGGACGATGCTTTTTCTTTGTTTGCGTTCAATACTAAATGCTGCGGCAAAAAACTCCAGATATTCAAATACTTTCAGATCATCATAAACACCCATAAAATCGGGCATATATCCGACGAGCTTGCGTATCTTTTTACCATTTTTATTTACATTCATGCCATCGATAAAAGCTGTTCCGCTGGTCTGGTCCAGCAAGGTAGCCAATATTCGCATACTGGTGGTTTTGCCTGCACCATTGGGGCCAATAAATCCAAATATTTCACCCGCCCCTATGTGTAGATCCAGATTCTGCAAAGCCGCAAGTGATCCATAATATTTTGTAAGATTTTTTGTTTCTATCATCATCAATTCCTTATATCAATTTTATACTCATAACAATTGAGTTTGTCTTTTTAATTAATCTATAGATACAACTTGTCGAGCCATATACACATGGGTATATTCACATTTAACATTTTTTATTCTGGTTGGCACTGGCATGTCATCATATTTCGCACATACGACAGCATTACCTTTTTCTATATAGCTCATCATGGCATCAGTTCGTTTAAGAGAGCCCTGGGCCCAAAAGGCATTAGTGCAAATATCTCTTTGTGAAGAGTTTCTTCTGCGTGATTGACTATAGTACATGTCTCCTGATGTCAGATGGTCATAACTCCATTTGATTTTCATATCCCCTTTGTCGCTGAGGATGAATTCTTTTGATTCCATCGGCCCAACTTCACCAAATGGCATTCCCATATTACCTTTTATTGTTATGAATCCATTGGTAATCCCACTTTCTGATAAATTGGTTATATTAAGGATTAATTTATCATTATCCCGCTGAACATCGGCTCTGAATGGAAATGCATTTTCTTTTGATTCTGTCATCATGGTCTGCATAGTCCAGATATTTATCGGCAGTGAATATGGAAGATTGCTGCCATCATGTTGAATGCAATCAATATTTCTCATAGCAGTTCGTTGGCTATAATAAGACATATAATCTTCTACCGGGCACGCCCCGGAAAACCACTGTTGATTATTGCCGGTTTCATTTAAATCTAAATAATATCTATCACTTTTAGGGGCGAACATGCCCATATAGGAAGTCTGCCAGTTATGCCCGGTAAGGCCAACAGAATCCTGTAATGTTACTACCCGCATTTGCATTGAACCGCCACGTAAGGCCTGAACTCCATAATATGCTACTACAGTAAATAACAAAATCCAGCATGCCGATGTTACCCAGGTCAATGGCAGATGACCTTTTCGTTTCAGAACAATATAGTCAATTGGTCCCAGCAAAAATGCCATTCCTGTCAATAATAGAATCACCCACCATATACTTAGAGGTTCAAGCTCTTTGATATTATAAAGATATTCCATAACTGCATTGCTTCCCTGCGATGCCAGACCAGGATTATATTGATAATAATTTGTATAGTTTTCATCTTGTTTAGCATTTTTATCAATTTTACTGATACTGCGAGCACTTAACAGTTCCTTACCATCTTCTATTGTGTTAGATATGCGATTAATCCAGAAATCGCCACTTGCGGCTTTCTGCTTTTCTGATAGATTTGCCGGGTCAAAAGTCATAACCCCTACTCGCCCAAATCCAATCGGCCCGCTGGCAAACAAACAAATGCCATCTTTATTGCATTCATAATTAAACGTATCATCATCATTTTGAGCGATGGGCCAGGTCGCAATCGCTTCGGTCTCATTAACCTGTAAATCCCAGGTAGATAATAAACTGTCATCAAGCTGGCACTCTTTGATCTCATCGAGCTTAAAAGGCAGCATATCTCCAATTGGATTTCCACTTTCAAACGGGTGTGATCCCATAATGATAAATAACTTGCCGCCATTTGATACCCATTTGACTATAGCTTCCAGCTGATCTTTTCTAAATTCACGCCAATCCGGATTGTACAGAACAAGCAAGTCAATGCTGCAATATCCTGTCCAGTCCCAGGGAGCCATATTAACCATTTTGCTTTTTACATAAACCGAACCCTGGTCGCTATTATAAGTTTCCTGATGAGCTTTTGAATTGTATTTTGATATAGCCTGTTTTTCCAGATTTCTTAAACCAAACTTATTATCGCCAATTACGCCGATTAGACTGTCATTATCATAAACAATTGTGCATCCTTTTTGTGAACGGTTATAGTCATTTAATGGATATTTATAACTCCATACCGACCGCCCATTGGGATTGGTTAACCTTAATTCGCAATCTTCTGCGCTAAATGCCATTTTGGTAATCATAGGCACATTAACACTCATATCCGGCGATACCACAAATTGTTGCGATACAGTGAGATTGTTCAAGCCGTCTTGTTGACATGATAAATGTAAAATACCATCAAAGGGCTCTTTTAGAAAAGTGTTTATCCTTATGTCAACCGGAGTCCATTCCATTGGCCTTATGCAACCGGACCAGCCAAAACTGCAATCGACATTATAATCCTTTTCCGCTGCCAGGGCATCACCAGCGATGAATTTAAGTATACATATCAATAATAAAAATCTTTTCATATGATTTCCCTCATTAAGAATCACTATTTTTTCTTTTTGCTTATAATCTCATTTTCGAGTTATATATTAACCATTCAACAAAAATGAGTATCAATGCCACAAAAGCCAAATATGGCCATATCGGTATATTGCTATTGCCTGCGGCACTTTCCTGGGCGGCAACTTCCTTGTCTGAAAATTCAATATTATTTGCTGGTGCGATATTGCTTTCAGATTCACTCAGCATATTGACGGCAAATATTTTCGTTTCTTTTTCCGGGATATCAATGCTATAAATCCCAGCTCGCTCTGTCCCAGAAAAACGAATTGCTCCGGTCTTGCTGGCTAATAATTTCTCACTATCAAAATCCGGCCCTGCAATTTTATATTCTTTTTGGCTTATTAAATCATCGACCATAATTATTTGGCTTACAAGCATATTTGCCTTGTCTAAAGTATCCATTTCAGTGCCAAGATAGGCCATCGAATTATAGCAGAAAAGAATAAAACTGGTTTCAAATGGCCAATTAGTATCCATAACATCAAAGCCAGCAAGAATAAATGCACTGCCATTTCTACGCAATATCGATATCGCTGGTGTTTCATTAAATTCAGCCAGAACTTCAGCATCTCGTGGCAGTGTCATTTCTACACATTTAGCAGCATAAAGATTATTCATATCTACATATTTTAACAAGGAATGTTGCCAACGCCAATCTACGATAGTCTGATTTTGAATTTCACCAGTTACTTCAACGCCAATGCCTTCAGGAGGTTCGCCAAATATTAGATAGCGGCCTCGTGGTAATTTTTCCGGCAAGGTATTGTCCAGTATAATCACATCATAATCTGCTGCAGTATCTTCAAAGGTCTTGTTATCCGAATTCTGAATAAAAACATTTGAATTGGTAATTTCAAGCTTGGCAAGCGGACAGGCTCCAAAAGCTGATTCCAATGCGGGATTACCTTCAGTTACCAGCATCACTGATAATTTCTTGGGTGGCGGTAATATCGACCATGCCGCATCATCGGCGGCAAGATAATCCACAAAATCATTATCGCTATCATTAGTCGGTATGCACCTGACTTCGACCACACCTGCGCCGGGATGTTCCAGTGAAAAAGATACTGAAACTTTGCCGGGATCTTTCTTTTTAGAATCTAATTCCGTAGAACCCGATGGCGGAATAGATGCAAATTTTACCTTCTTAACATTGTTATCTATGCTAAGCTGTATATCGCAGCCTTGCTCGGTTTCTGAATAATTCGCTATAGTCGCAAATACGCTGACTTCTTCGGGGTGTTCATAACTTCGTTTGGCCTGCATGGCTGTTACGCCCAGATTGTCCGCTTCTTTGCCGATCTGGTGATAAATCACATCGCTTCCAACGGCAAGGTCATCTACTCCGATGATTTTGCCATCACTGAACAATACTATTTTTGCGGGTTCAAGGCTGCTTCGATTATTCGTTTCCACCCCCGGTGACTGGGCAAATGCCTGGGCAACCTGCAATGTTTCTTTAAGTAATGATTTGCCATCTGTTGGTTTGATGTCATCTATAGCTCTTAGCAGTTGCTTTTTATCTGAAACAAAGTTGCACATAACTTTACTGCTGGAATTAAACGCTATTACCATCGCTTGATCAGCATTGTCTTTCACACCAAAAAATGATTCACCACGCAGGCTTTCTACAAAATCCCTGGCCTGTTTTTTAGCTTCTTCCAGGCGGCTTGATGGAATATCGGTAGCGTTCATACTACCCGAATGATCGACAAGTATTACATATCTTCCCACCGGTGCGGTATCCAATGACAAAACTGGCCCTGCAATAGCGGCCAGTATCCCAAGTATCGCAAGCAACTGAAACAGCAACAAAATATTCCGCCGTAGCTTTTGGAAGGGTGCGTTTACCTGCAAATCCTGCACAGCTCTTTTCCAAAGCAATGTGCAGCCAATTACCTTCTCACGTCTTTTCAGCTTGAGAAAATATAGCAAAAGCAATGTTGGTATCGCAAATGCCGCCGCATATATTCCAGATAATGGTGTAAGCCATTCCATATTTTTTACTCTTATTCCTTGGTTAATGTAACAGGCTGACACGTTGCAGGTATTTTAATACCATCGTTTCTACGGCATCAGACGCATTTGCCAGTACATATACGCCGCCGCGTCTTGTACAAAATTCTTTTAGTTCATTACAGTATGCACTGAGATTGCGTTTGTAATATTTCAACAGGGCCGAACTGACCGTTATCTCAGCTGTATCTGAATCTTCAATATCTACCAGCTTCAAATCCCCGCTTATTTTTGGTTCCAGTTCATCTGGAGTCAAAACCTGTATAGCATACAAATCATATTTTTGCCCGATGAGCCTTCGCAGTCCTTGTTCGTATCCTTCCTTAAACATAAAATCACTTAATACGATCATTATCCCCGATCCAATTCGCCCGCTGACTGCTTGTTTGCATGTACTATCAAAATTCGATGCCCCCGAACAGGTCGCACTAAGCAGGAATTCCGCCATTTCCGGCAGATAGTTCCTCCCTCGCATGTTAGCTAACTGGCCCACAACTCCATTGGCAAAGGTGCTCATGGTTACACGATTATTATTAACCATAGATACATAGCCCAATGCCGCAGCGAGCTTTTTGATATATTTTTCTCGCATATCCATATCCGCGGCCTGATCCGAAATATTCGAGCCAACCGATCCGCTGACATCTACCATGATATGAACAGTTAAATCCTGTTCTTCCAAAAACATCTTCAAAAAAAGCTGTTCCAGGCGGGCATATATATTCCAGTCTACAAATCGCAGGTCATCGCCAACAACATAAGGTCGGTGGTCAGCAAATTCCACGCTTTGCCCGCGACGACGCGAGCGGCGTTCACCTTGCAGTCTGCCATGATGTATCTTTCTGCTGAGCACATCCAGCGTATCAAGCTTGGCCATAAATTCCGGCTCAAGCAATTGTGTGATTTTTCTAAGTGTTTTAGCCATCTTAATCCAGACTCTTTGGAGTTTGTTCTATAATACTTGTCAGTAACTGGTCATTATCGATTCCTTCGGCCTGCCCTTCAAAATTCAGCAATATCCTGTGTCGCATCGCTGGCAGATAGGAACTTATTATATCATCAAATCCAACATGGTAGCGTCCAGAAAGCATAGCTCTTACTTTGCTGGCCAGAATTACCGCTTGTACTCCACGCGGCGATGAGCCAAATCTGATATAGCGTTTGGCTATCTCTGGTGCGAATTCTCCATCCGGATGTGTCGCCAGAACCAGTCTTATAGCATAATCCTGAACATGCTCAGCGACCGCTACCTGTTTTATCAGTCTGCGGGCTGCAACGATCTCCGGCCCAGACATTATTGGCTCTGCTGTGGGCATATCACCTGCGGTCGTCCGGTCAAGTATAGTTCGCAGTTCTTCACGGTTGCTGTATGGCACAATAAGCTTGAAGAAAAATCTGTCCAGTTGTGCTTCAGGAAGAGGGTATGTTCCTTCCTGCTCGATAGGGTTCTGGGTCGCCATCACAATAAACGGGTCAGGAAGCTTATATACATTGCCGCCGCTGGTTACAGACTGTTCCTGCATAGCTTCCAGCATCGCTGATTGGGTTTTTGGTGTCGCCCGATTAATTTCATCGGCCAGAATAATCTGGTTAAATATCGGCCCTGATTCAAACTTGAATTGTCTGCGACCGGTTTCATGATCTTCCATCACGATATTTGTGCCAATAATATCCGCTGGCATCAAGTCCGGCGTAAACTGGATTCGTCCGAATTTTAAGGACAAAGCATCGCTAAGCGTCCTTACCAGCAAAGTCTTGCCCAGCCCCGGAACACTTTCCAAAAGCACATGCCCGCCACTGAACAGACTAATCAGCACATTTTCGATAATTTCTTCGTGGCCTACAATTACCTTTGATATTTCAGTATGCATTTTCTTAAATACATCGCAGAATTCTTTGCATTTCTGCTCGATATTTTCATTTGTTACCGATTCATTGGATTTATTCTCTGGCATTTCTATCTCCTATGACAATATTTATTTCTCATCTTTTTCTTTATAGTTATCAGTAAATTTTCTTTTAGCCTTTAGCAGTTTATTAATATGTGACTGATCAGTATCTGTGCCATCTTCTTTGGCATTATCTTTTACCGGTTTCTCTTTTTTCTCAGGTTGGCTAAGCTTAGCCTCTTTTTCCGGCTCTTCAATATTTTTCGGCATTTCTATTTCAGTTGTTGTATCTGCCTGATAACGTTTTGCCGAAAATTCACTTTCAGAACGTTTGGTATAATCTTTTTTGATTTTTTCACGAACTTCTTTGAGTTTATTAATATTTTCTTCGCTCTTGTGTTTTGGCATAAGTAATTTAGCCATCTTCAGATAAAGCTTCCTGATCATCGCAATTATATTCAGCGAAACTCTGCGCACCGCAATATCCAGCAGGAACAATACCAGCCAGGCATACATCAGATACCGTGCAATAGACAACTCACTTTGAGGAAATTTTATATTGGCCGTATCATATAAATTTGCTTCATCAAGGACTTTATCAAAATCGTCGCCCGCTTCCCAAGGCACATCCAGCAAACGACCTCCAGAAATATCACAAATCTCTTTCAGCAAAGCCGAATTGTCGCTAAGTTCCCTGAATTCCGGAGCAAATGGCACCGAGACGGGTATTTGCGTTAAACGTGGTTCTTTATCGCCTATCTTTCTATATTGCAGATTTATGATATAGCTACCCGGCCCATTCGCTTTGAATTTGCCGCTGTATTCACCCGGTCCATTCTGCGATAATTTCATATTACTCGTATTGAAATCCGGTGTTATTACCCGTCCATCAATATTCGCCAGTTGAATAAAACTTCCATCGGAATCAATAGCTTCAACATTCAAACTGACTTCCTGGCCATTAATTTCAACATAGGCATCGCAATCTGATGATTTGCTTGAAGATGACTTGCATGCCCATCTTGTTACCTGCTCCCAGAATCTTTCATTTGATGGCCACCCCAGCCAGCTTGACCCCCAGCGACTATCAATCGAGCTGGTAAATGCCACACAGCGCCCCAGACCGGATTGGCAGGTTGCAAGGATCGGGTCAGATTTATCGCTGACAAAAATAACCTGGCTAAGTCCACTCTTAGGCCCTGTGAAAATATAGCCATCCAGCTTCGGTAGTGGTGATGGTAAACCTTTGGTGATTTCATTTAATGAATATGTAATTTGGGGTATAAATGGCTCTTCGATAATAAGTGCTCTTTTGATAACCTGAGCTTCTTTGATAAATATCTTAGGCAGATCATTGGGGTTTTTAACATGGTAAAAACGCCCGCCGGTTTTTTGTGCTACATATTTTAAACTATTGACATCATTGGGTGAATGCGGATTTATGCCAATGCCAGTAATCGTAATCCCTTCCTTTTTACACAAATCCAGCAGGGCACCGGTAGGTGGTGCCGGGTCTCCATCGCTTATAACTATAACATGTTTTTGGGCGGCATCTGAGGTCTTGAGTTTATCATATGCCTGCTGCGCAAGATCATGTAGACTTGGCATATCCCCCATTACCATATTATCTATTGCTGCGTTGATTTTCTTTTTATCATCAACCTGGGAAAATGGGTAAACCCAGTCTCCATCGCCATTATAGCTATAGGCAAGCACCCCGGCATAGTCCAGTCTGCTAAGGGTTTTGACGGCTTCTTTAGCTATCCTTTTTCCCCAATAGTTACCTTGTGGAATTTCGCAGGCATGCATTATCAGCATAAGGGCCCCTTTGGGCAATTGCTTTTTCTGTGGCGGGTCAAGATCCACCGGCAGAATATCAGCTACAGGAGAACCGATCCAGCCACCGGCACCAAAAGAATTATCTCCTCCTATCATTACCAGGCCGCCACCCAGTTCATTGACATATTTAACGATCATTTCCTGTTGCTGATAGCTGAAATTACTGCAATCGATATTGACCAGAACAACAGCATCTGTATCCATCAATTGTGTCAGCTTATCAGGAAATGAATCGACCGGAAGATATTGCGCTTCAATATCAGAACTATTCAGCATATTCAACAGATATGTCCCGCTTTTACCATCAGCATCACATACCAGAACATGTCCCGGCCCGCTGACATATGTTATCGCGGTAGCTTTATTATTCTGAACTATCATATCCTGTGATTCATCATCAGGAATAAAGACTGCTTCATAATCATGCATCCCGCGAGTTCCCACCGGCAGTGATATTGTCTTAACATTTGTACCTGGTGTTAGCTCTATGTTGGCCGCAATATTTTCATTTTCAGGATCAAGAATAACTGCTTTGCCATTGCAGGTCAGCACAATTTTCCCCGATGCTTTGGCTGTACTGCTTAAAACAAATCTCAAACTGACAGTTTGTCCGCTTCTTGCCTGAACCGGTGTTGCCAGCTTCTTAAATATGACTTCATGTTCATAATTATATCTCAAAGGCAGAACATCTATAGGTATTCCGTTGGCTGCTGCAATTCTGGCTGCTTCTTTGAGATCGCCTGATGTTTCATTGCCATCGCTGACCAGCAGGATTCGCGTTGCCGTATCTGCTGGGGATATCGCCATAGCCATCTGTAACCCTTTAGCCAGATCCGATGCACTGCCGTTTAGCGTAGTATTCCGTCGGCGAATTTCTGTATCTCTGGATGGCAACCTTGATATTGATGCCATCTCAGCGATGTCAACCACCGCCAGCATATTTTCAGCTTCTTTTTTAGCCAGAACTTCATCAAGATAGTCAAAACTCGCATTTTTTAATGCCTCTGGCACTGAAGAGCTATGATCAATAACCGCCATCACCGCCAGTGTTTGATTTTCTTCAGCTAATTTGGGCCGGGCAAGCATCGCCGCTAAAAGAAATATTACAAGGCAGCGCAAACCTATAGCCACATATCTGCGTACATTTCCAAGCGATGCTAAATTGGCCCAGGCGATCCATATCGCCGGCACTATTAACGCACACGCTAGAAGCCACCAGGGCTTTGCAAAATAAAAATCATATGCAGCTATCATAATTGCCATACCTGTATTCTATTATTTCCTGAGTCAACTATATATACATAATCATTACCAGCGACAACCGACCACGGATAAGCCAGGCTTCCGGCATCTCTGCCGGCTTTGCCATAAATCCCCAGCGATTGACCATCTAAGGAAAAAACCTGCAAACGATTATTACCATATTCGCAGACCGCAAGTTTATTATTTATCAAACAAATATCATAAGGATATCTTATCTTACCTGGTTTTGTTCCTAAAGAGCCGAAATATCTTTGAAGATTGCCATCGAAGTCATAAACTGCTATGCGATGATTGCAGGCATCTGCAATATACAACAAATTATTATCAGCATCAATTTCCATTGCCGCCGGACGCATGAACTGCCCTTCATTTTGGCCATAACTGCCAAAGCTGAATAAAAATTCACATTGACTGTTAAAAACACTGACCCTGTCATTACCGCCATATTCACTTACATAAATTCTGCCATCCGGCGAAAACGCCACATCGGTCGGATAGATAAAACTTCCGTCTTCTTCACCATATTTACCAAATTGATTAATTAATTCACCATCAACGTTATAGATAAGCACCCGATGATAATGAGTATCTGCTACATATAAATTACCATCCGGGCCAAATTTAAGCCCTACAGGTTTACCGGCATCTATTTTAGGTGTCTTTATTTCACTTACATATATTCCTTTGGTACTAATACGCTGTATTCTACCGGCTTTGTCAACAATATGCAAATACCCATCTGGAGAAATATCAATTGCCCTTGGATACATGAATTCACATTGACCTTTACCTGTTTGGCCAAATACACTGATAATATTCATTTGTTGACTTTGCTCTTCGTCGCAGCCGGTACAAGTCAGCATTCCTGCCATCAATATCACGCTCGCAAAGCCTCTGAAAGCAGAAAGTCTGAATATGCCGGTTAAAACCACAGCCCCAATTGTAAATACACCTATTAACAAAAGGCACGAAGCGATAACCTGCTGATCGCGGGCATAGTGCATCTGATTTAAAAGCCGTTGTGCATAATTTGGCAGTCCTGCAGGCAGCAATATCATTGTTGATGCGATTTCTGTTATACCAAATATTATTATTAAACAAAATGCACCAAGTAGCATCGGCCAGATTCTTGGCAAATGAATATACCGCCACACATTAATTTTTGATGCACCATCCAAAGCCGCTATCTGGCCTAGCTCTTTATTAGCTGAAATATTAGTTAATGTAAAAATTACCAGCCCAATCCCCGCATATCTCATCGCCAGTCCCATCGAAACAATCGCCCACCCATGACGAATTAAAGCCGGCATGGTCTTTAATAAGCATACGGCAGTTATCGATGCCGGCAGAAACATAACAGCAAATACTGAACCGCTGAGAATTGTACCGAAAACATTGCTTTTAACTGCTTTGTTGAGCCATAACGCTCCTCCTGCGATAAAACATGCGATAAATGCCCCAACCGATGCAATGCAGAAAGACCACAAAAGTCCATCACCTTGAAGGGCGATAAATCTTCTGAATTCACTCAGAGAATTAATGTTGGCTATGAGTATGATAACGGGGACAATAACCGAAAAAACTTCAAGTAAAAGAAAAAAGAACCAGTATTTCCATCCCATTTTTTTATTAATATTACCAGAAGGCAAATGGCCACGATTCCACGAACGAATATTTACACTTACAATCCCCGCTGCGATAAAAGCCATCAGTATCAATGGCCAGGCCGCCCGTATTACTAGGTTCTCATCACCAGAAAGATCATACATAATTGCGAATCGGGTGCCGATTGTTTCCACTCCGGCTAAATGAAATGTCGTAAATTCTGCCATTGACATCACAAAACACACACCGAAAGCCATCAATATAGATGGCCTTAGCATTGGCAGTTCCAGCTTAGTAAATATCTTCCATTTAGATGCTTCACATCGGGCATTATCCAGCAACTGCTTGTCGATATTCCGCCAACCCTGACTGATAAGCAAAGCCGCTAGTGGCCAATACCAGGTTATCAATGCACCTGTCGATATCAATTTCTGCAATAGCCTGGATGTGGCTATATTGTTGGCCGCAACATTCATACCATCCATGCTCAATAATAAGCTCCAGGCATAATACAACACATATCTGGGCATGATCAATGGCAGAATGAACAATAACAATAATATTGGTTTATTGACATTGCCAAATAATTTAGCTGGGATATAACCAAGAACAACAGCTACTAAAGCTATTAAAAACGATAAACCAAAACATTGAAAATACATCGAATAACTGCAGAATTCCATAAAGCTTTTGCTATTGTCCGTCGATGAAAATGCGCCAATAGCCAGCACGACTAAAGGCACCACCGTCAGCAATAGCCAACTGCTTACCGACAAACTCTTTATTGATGGAATTATGCAATGCCTCAATTTCAATCCAGTATCTCCAAAGCCGCTTTAATTGCGTCAGGCATTTTTTTTGCTACTTGTTCAAACTCTATTTCCAAAGGTTTGACAATAGAATATTCAGGGTGTTCTTGCTGTAAATCTTTATTAAGCGGGCTGTTATGAGAGTCGCTTTCAATTAACATTTCTTCCAGCCTTTTACTCAAAAGGAAATCCATTAATATTTTTGCGGCTTCTGGATTAGGCCCACTTTTAATCATCGCTGCGGTATTAGGTATCGCCAGAGCACCATCGCCGCCTTGATCCAGCATATTCATCTTGATAGTCCAGCCATTTCGCTGCCCGGCATAAACATCATCGGTATCAGTCAGGCATATATCAGCCTGTGAAGTTGCGATCATTCTTACCGCGGTACTATTACCATCCACCAGTAATACTTTATTATCTTTGAGCCCCTGCAATATTTCTTTGCCGCGTTCATCGCCATAATGCACAAACCAGCTGGCCACATCGCCAATTGTTGTCCCGGCAACTGGCCTTGCCATTGCGATACGTCCCTTAAATTCCGGTTTTAATAAATCTTCTAAAGTTTTGGGTGCATCTGCCTCGCTGATTTTATCTGTATTATACGCTATCACCCGGCTGCGAACCCCAAAACCAAACCACATTCCGCCATCGTCCCGATAAGTTTTAGGCCAGTCAGCAGGATTAATCCCAGAGTATTTCACCAGTAATCCTTCATTTGCCATCTGTATGGTATGGAATACTTCACTGGACCAGAATACATCACAAAAAGGTTTGTCCGCTTCTGCCCGAATCTTTTGCACCAAACCAACCGTTTTGCTTGCCTCAGTATCATACCTGGCAAGAACCTTAATCCCCGATACTTTCTCAAATTCCTCAATTATAGGCTCTGCAATCGCCAGATCTGCTGAACAATAAAGAACAACTTCCTCAATTATAGGCTCTGCAATCGCCTGATCTGCTTGCCTGGTTTCACTATCTCTTGAACCGCATGAACTCAGCACTAATAGACAAACCAGCACAATTATTTTGCTCATAACCAATCGCATAATTATTTTTCTCCATAAAATCTTAAATTCGGTGGGGTGGCAGTGGTCTACGGAGTAGCCCACTGACGATGTAACCACAAATTTTTCATTTCCCGACCAGTTATTCGCTATCCTTTGGCTGCTGTTTTTCAAGATTGCCAAAATAATTCTTTACCGTTTGTTCATAACGACGCGGCACTTTATTATCACTTATGGCTTCTGCTGCATTATCACGTCCTGCCTGTACTGCCTCAGAATAACCTAATTGTGCTTTGCCTTTAACTTGCTGACCTTTAAAGTACCAGCTCGCAACTGCCGGGCCATCTTTTGATTCATTTTCTAATTTAGTATTTTTTGTAGCTACTTGGCCACTGGTGTCACTTTCACGCTCGCCATAGCCTCTGCCTATACCACCGGGCCCAGCCCCGTCTCCTTTACCTTGTCCGGGCATGTTTCCCATTCCCTGCCCCATGGCTTCGCTGGCCCGTGCGATCTCGTCCATTACCGCCTGCGATAGTTTGATCTGATCTTTCAGGGATTCCAGTTCATCAAGCTGGTTCATCAATTCACTCAGTTCTTCACCTGTCAGCCCATTTTTACCTTCTCCCATACTTGCCATCGCATTAGCCATTTTTGCCAGACTTTCCTTTGCCATATTGCTGGCAGCTAATTTCTTCATTAGCTCTTCAATTTTTTTCTTATCCAGTCCCGCTTCTTCAAGTTCTTTTCTGACTTGCTCTTTGGTTCGCTGGGCCAGCTTCTTTTTCATCCCGGCCTTTTCCAGTTCTTCTTCCAGCTTTTTATCCCTTTGGGCAAGTTTTTTCAATTGTTTTGCAAGGTCGCTCATCTGTTTTTGCAACTCTTTTTGCTGTTGGGGTGACATATTTTCATTTTGAAGTTGTTTTTGCATCTGCCTGAGCGTTTCATTGGCTTTGGCAAACTCACCTTTGGCTAACTGTTGCGATAGTTTTTGTGATGATACATCTGCTGTTGGCTTGATCTGCTTGAGCATCGCCTGCATCATTTTTACTGATTCCAGCGATTTTTCACTTTGTTTATTTTTTATCGCATCGGAAATCTCGCCCAGTTTCTTAATTGCCTGCCGTTTGGCGGCTGTTCCGCTGGCATTTTCCAGGCGTTTCAGGTCAGCCAACGCATCGGCCATCTCCCCTTCACCCAGCTTATCGAGGGCCGCTTCGACTGGTTTTGTAACGGTTTCTATATCTTTTTTGGCCTGAGTTGCCACTTCTTTCCGCTTTTTTTCTTCTTTTTCCTCATTAAATACCCCTAAAAGATCTTTTTGAGGCAAGGTTGCCACCAGAACCCCAGCGATAATCCATACCCCAATAGCATGCATCCATTTCCGGGAAAATCTGATCGGAAAATGCTCTGAAACTTTCAAATCTCCCACCATTTTCATAGTTTGTTCCTTGAAAGCCTGGACAAATGGGTTATTTTGCTGAGTCTGCTTATAAAAAGAAATGGTACTACTGAATCTTTCTTTGAGGTCCATTTTCTGGTCAATATCAAGAGCAATCGCCATCTTTTTCGGAAATTTGACTACCCAGATCGTAAATATGATAATCAATCCAACAGCCACGGCTGAATAAATAATCCACCGTCCCCGCTCTGTTAATCCTACGACAAATGGTTCTGTAAAGATGGGCAGGGCTAATAATTTTTCGGCCAATATTGCCAGAACTCCCAGAATCCCGAATAATAACGCTGTAAACGCAAATATCTCAAGAAAACGATTAATACCGCATCGGATTCGGGCCTGTCGGAGCTTTTTTTCAAATATTTTGGGCATATCCGTAAATCTTTCTTGTTTTATGTTACAGCTTTACTTCCAGTAGCTATAAAACCATCCAGCACATAATTTAGACGCTCTAATTATCGATTTGTTTCGATATAATTAATTTTTTTATGTTTATCCCCACAGTATTACCGCATATTCAATAGTCGGTTGACAACTTCGACAGTTTTTGACCGAAAACCAAGTATCATTATTATCGAAATATAATGTATTTATTACTATATGTCAATTGTCTTTATTTATTCAATTATAATTGCTTGTCCTTGATAATATGCATGTTATAATTGCTGAACGAGCTTTTCTATGTAAAGATAAGTATTGTAAAAATCACCTTGGTATGTATCGTAATGGCCAATATTGAGCTTAAAAATATTTCTAAAGTTTATCGTAGTAATGTCAAGGCCGTATCTGATATATCCCTTAACATTGAAGCAGGGCAGTTAGCTGTAATTCTTGGCCCTTCTGGCTGTGGCAAAAGCACTATCCTTCGCTTGATCGCTGGCCTGGAAAAAGCTGATGCTGGCTCAATCAGCATTGATGGCAATATTGTAGATAATATCTTACCGGAAAATCGTAATATTGCCATGGTCTTTCAGACCTATCAGCTCTACCCACATATAAATGTAGAAAATAATATTGCTTTTGCTCTTAAAATGAACAATTTGTCTAAAAGTCAGATTAATGCCCGAATCGATGATGCTGCAGAGGCTTTGGATATTACTCACCTGCTTAAGCGTATGCCCCATACCCTCTCCGGTGGCCAAAAGCAACTGGTAGCAATAGCAAAGACCATAGTTCGGGAACCGGCGATATGTCTTTTTGATGAACCGCTCAGTAATCTTGATGCCCAGGTCAGAGTTGATATCCGTAATAAAATCAGGCATCTCCATCATAAACGAAACTGGACGACTTTATATGTTACCCACGATCAGGACGAAGCGATGGCCATGGCCCAGAATATTTTTCTGATGAATAAAGGTACCATTATTCAGGCCGGTACACCTTTTGAAATCTATAATAAACCGGCCAATCGCTTTGCTGGTGAGTTTATTGGTTCACCGCCGATGAACTTTTTTGGCGGTACGGTTCGGAAAAATAACGGTAGCATAGCCTTCATGATAAATGATAGTATCTCAGTTACATTAAAGCCCGACCTCGATAAAGATAAATATCTTGATCAGAAAACCATTTTGGGTATCAGGCCTGAAGATATAGAACTCCCCGACAATAATTGCTCTGAGAATACCATCAAAGCCAAAATCCAATCACTGGAGTTCCATGGCCATCGAATGATTGTCTATCTCAAAGATTTTTTTGGAAACGAGTTTGCTGTCAATACCAAAGTCCAGACCCAATTAAAACCTGGCGATAATATCACTTTGTGGCTAAACCATAAAAAGACTCACATCTTCTTTGACCAGTGATATTAGCATCTTGAAACAGTTAAACAGAATTATTTGTTTACATCAGCTAAGAAAACTACCGGTTTTGATCCGGTAGCATTATTATTTCCAACGAAACTTCCTTCCCAGCTGGCAGAGAAAGTTTAAGTCTGTATTTATTATCAGTTTTGTTCAACTTAGCATTGCCGTTTTTAACAGAATAACTGCTAATTTCTGAAGGCATTTCCAGAGTTATTGTCTGATCTTTGGCTGATACCAGTTTAGCCAGCACCTTTCCCTTAGACCATTGCAGACTTTTTACTTCAATCTGACCACGGCATAAAACACCTTCAATTGTTCCGACAGGCCAATCTTTTGGTAGAGCCGGGATGAGCTGGACTTTGCCTGCTTCCGAAGCGACCAGCATCTTAATAATCACCGAGGGCATACCGCCGCTGACATCCATATTAAACAGTTGTTTGTGATTATGCGTAGAAGCCAAATTGTTTAGCCAGAAACGATTGACCAGATGGGTCAGACAATAATATGCTAATTCACTTTCGCCCAGACCAGTGGCGGCCTGCCCCAATTGCACCAGACCAAATGACATATAGCCGGAACCTTTTCTCCAGTGTTCATTGAGCTTATACTCAATAATGTTTTTGAATGCTTTCTGGAGTTCTGGACTGTTGGCGATTTCTTCAGGTACGCCATCGTAAAGCGGGTAGAGATGTGATGCGTGACGATGATTATTGTTATCATCCAGCTTAGAGGTAAGCCATTCTTTTACCATACCTTCTGAGCTAATCATATAAGGCGGCATTTTCTTCAGCATCGCTTTCCAAACCGGAATTTTATCCTGGTTGACATTTAATTCTTCCGAAGCAGCTATTAGGCTAATCAACAATTCCTTGGCTGCAGCGACATCCATGGTTGCGTTAAAAGAACCTTGCGAGTTGGTATTGATGGGGGTGTTTTCTGGTGATTGAGTTGGACTGAAAATATATTTGCCATCATTGCCTTCATAGAGATAATCTTCAAAGAACAAGCCAGTTTTTTCCATGAATGGTAAAGCATGTTCAACTAAAAACTTTTTGTCGCCGGTATGCAAATAATAATCATAAAAATAATGAGATGCCCATGGGGCACCCGCTACCCAAAAACCACCCGCAAATTTATTCGCTAAGGCATTGTTGAATCCATGGGTAGTAGAACGTGATGGCAGGACAATCCCCCTGGCATTAAATATGTTTTTGGCATTAATTTCCATGTAAGGAACGATTGATTCCATATAAGAGGTATAAGCCAACATCAATTCTGGCATATTCCCCATTAATATACTGGAAATCGCTGAAGGCAAATTGCCATTATGGGTATAATCGCTGGCCCAGCCAGGAACATAAGTTCCCGCCCAGAGTCCCTGCAATGTTGGTGGTAATTCACCGGTACTGCTGAGAATATTATACCTTCCGGCATCAAAGAGTTTTTCGATAAGAGCTTTATTAACTTTTTCATTTGAAGTTTTGGACAACAACTCTTCGCTGGTCAAATTGTGGTCTGAATCACCACCGATATCCAGTTTTACCCGGTTAAAAATTTCGCCATGAATAATCGCATGGCGATTGAGCAGGGTGGCATAATCCTTCGAAAGACCATCCATCTGTCTTTTGATTTTTGATATAACTGTTTGGTCAGGGTCGTAAACCATTTCGACATCGATATAAATCAATACTTCGTCAGCATCAGCAATAACCAGTTCTTGGCCATTAACTGTTATTGTGCCATTTGTGGCTATGACCTTAGCGACCCCTTCCAGACCATGGATGCTGCCAGGATAAGCCAGGGCAAAATCCTCTCTGATAGTTAGTGTTGATTGCTCAGCTGTGATTTTCACATTAGAAACATATTCCTTAAATGCCTTAGCTGATCGCTCAGCCTGGTCTTTCTTTCTGTTCCAGCTTAATAGTTCAGGGCTTGGATTACGTGGCATCAATTCCAGTCGACAATTAATCAAACCTTTACCCGAACCGCTGATTTGCATAACAGCCAGGCCATCTGCCCTTGAAACAAACAAATGACGTTGGAATGTGCCACGGTCATCAGACCATTGGACAGTCGATTGGCCGGTCTGAAAATCCAGAGATCGCATGTATTCTTTCGCGTCACCTTTAGATTCCATCTTAATCTTAAAATCAAAAGCTGGGACGAAAGGATCCGGGTACATGAAACCGTCCTGACCAGAGAAGTTAAATGCCAGTTCAGTAGCCTGTTTATATAGCCCACGGTCGATAAGATTGCGTATTTCAAATAAACGCTGCCCATTAGCTGGCGGCATCGTAGGGGCACCTTGAGGCATAAACAATCGTTCATGTGTGAACACAACCGTTTCATCCAATGGTTGGCCAAATACATTCGCACCTAATGTGCCATTGCCACTGATAAGGCCATATTCCCAGTTATCAGCGGGATCGGTGCTGATAAAACCACGCTGCGGCACAGGTAAATCTTTAGCCAAAGCCGATGAGTATGAAGTCAGGATAAATGTGAAAATAATAAGTGTATAGCATAAAACTGCGGTTTTTTCAAACATCATTGAATTCCTTGTAATTTGTTAGATGGGTCAATGTATGCCAAATTTTGGTTGAGTGGCATACAAGTATTATTTAGCGAATCAATAAAATTAGCCACATATTTGTCCGTATTAAGATTAATGTTATTCTGAATATGTCTGCTCTGTATTAATGGTTTTATAGTCAGTTCATCTGGAGCGGTATTGGCTAAAGCAGATAATCCCAGGATTGCTGCGCCAGTAGCGGTGGCCTGAGGCATCGATGATGTCATGATTTTGCTTTTTGGCAGCAGGCAAGCAAGAATTTTCAGGTAAGGAATATTTTTGGTAAATCCACCCTCAACATAAACCGTATCGCTATCGGTATAGCCGATGTGCTTGATTGCGATAGAGGTCTGAATTGCCAATGAGATATTCAGCACAGCGGTGGCATGTTGATAATCATAGAAGAACTCCGGAACAGCTTTCTTGTTAATAATGTCTTGGTAACGAATGTATCGCTCTCCTTCGATTACAGCTGCCGGGTGATTAGGGAATAAGCCAGTCCCTTTGGTGATAGTAGGCAATATAAAGGTATCAGCATTATTGAAAATATTATCATAAATATTGGCATCAAATTCTGGTTGATCATTTTGATGATGAATATTATTTAAAATTTCCATATATTTTTCATATTCCTTACCACCCATAAACATACTGGTTTTGACAGGCTGTTCAAAAACATCAAAATTATAAAACACCATTTTGTTTAACTGGTCATCTTTTATTTCGACTGAATTACAGGGACGCATTGTTACGCACCAGGTGCCGGTAGAGTTAAGCACAAAATCTTTTTTTAAGGATAGTCGATAGGGCAGCAAACTTGAATTTGAGTCATGAATACCCATTGTTACAATGCAGTCAGAAGACAGATTGTACTTCCTGGCAATTTCATTGCGGATTTTTCCGGCAGATTCCCATGATTTTCTGATAGTTCTGGGCATTAAATCTGAAACCCCAAGCTGTTTTGCTACCGAAGAATAATGTTTAATTTTCGGATCATAAAGATAGGTGTGGCAACCCAGCATTGTCGGCTCAACGCATAAACTGCCAGTCAGTTTATATACAAAATATTGCGGATAAAACAATATCTGTTGAGTTTTGGCGAATTGTTTGGGGAATTGCTCTTGCATGAAATATATCAATTTAGCCGAATTTACCAGATGACCAACTTCTGGTGTCACAGTATGGCGATGGAGCAGTTCGCGTGAACCATATTTGTCGTAAAATCTTTGAGCAAAATGCTGATCAGCTTTATTCGTATAGCAAAGGGTTGGTGTTGTCAGTTCCCCCTTCTGGTCAATACATACTATTGATGCACCGTGTGTTGTTATTGATATTGCTTTAATATCATATATGTCACTTTTTTCGCTGAGGGTTTCAAGAAACCATTGAAAAATAGCCTCAGGTTGTTCAACCAAAAAACCATGATTGTCAATTTCAGGAAACTGCTTTGTTGTTATGGAAAGGGCATTAAGGTCCATATCAAAAATGATAGCCTTTTTATTTGTCTTTCCAATATCAAGTACAGCTGTTGTTTCGGTTTTCATAGATATTTATCTTTTCTCCCAGATATAAATCTGCAGTATCATTTTTTTTCTTTTATCATGTTAAACCCGGCACAGCCAAACCATATTAGGGTTATAATTGTCATATAGGTTTTTGTTTGAGCTAATTCTATATTCCCTTGGGAATACATGACCCCAATTACAACCAGAGCAATTAATGCTAATCGTCCAATAGATCCAATGGCAAAATGCAAGGGAGATTCTATTTTGAATTGTTTCTGATAGATTCGCGATAGCATTATATATAGAAATGCGGTCAGAAACCATCCCGGAAGCGAGACAAAATATATTTGTATATAGCCTTGCTGCACGGCAAACCAGCTAATTCCCAAAGTTATGAACCAGGATAGCCCCGCGGCCCAATTAAAGCTTTTCTTTGCCAATTCAGCGAAGTTGGGCTGTAAACCGATTTTCTTGAAATACCAGAAGTCTACAAAAATGATAGCTCCCATCGGCATCAGCAGTAAACCGTACAAAGAAACAAAGCCTAATAATTTCATTGCAAAAGCGGGAAACATCCCGGCAATTGTTGCAATAGCGCCAGTGAAAAGGGTTACCGCGAATCTGGATTTTTTAGGCATGATAGCCTGGAACGCCAGCCCCGCACGGTATATTGTTGGATTTGCCGTTGTCCATCCGGCAATAATTACGCAAAGAATCCCTGCAAAACCAGCGGCTTTGTATGCCAGCGGTCCGGGCAACACATCGGTGTTTGCCGGATCTAATCGCAGTTGGTATGCATATAAAATAGATGCGCTGATCCATGCCATGAAATGGCCTATGTACATGCCCGCCCCCGCAGCGATGGCATACCAGCTTTTTTTTGCATATCGCAAAACCGATAAATCACTCATCCCGATATGCATGGCCATATTACAGAACCAGGCAAAGAACGTAACATGCCAGAAAGTGAATTTAGCCATTCCGGGTTGCGGGTCGCCGCCTTTCCATATTTCCGTTTTGGCCAGATTCCATAATGAGCCTACCGAATTAATTTCTTTATCGCTAATATCGATAAATTGCTTCAGGCCTATAAGACCAAATGCAACAAATACTAAAACCATCCACGGGGCCGAAAGATTAGCGAATTTGGCGACAGTATGATAACCGAACGCGGCAACAATGGATATGACCGCACCGACAGCTAATACCGCAAATACCCAGCCTGCGCTGTTTGGATATATATCGTTTAGTCCTGGCATTTTAATGTCAAACCAAACACCAATTGCGGTTGCCGATACCGTTATCATTGCACCTGCTAAAAAACAGAACATCACACCATTGGCAACGTTGTAAAGCGTTACCAGCTTAAATCCGCATATTTTTTCCAGCTGATTGTATAATGTAAGTCTTGTACGGGTCGCAATTGGTCCACATAATAGCATCCAGCTTATTACTGCCAGGGCATTACCCAGCAATAGCCCCCATATCAAATCTGATGCGCCTACACCTGCTGCAACGAACAATGGCCCGATCATTAATTCTGTTCCAGCGCAATGTTCTCCAGCATACATACCAAGGAAGCTTTTAAATCCCAGTAATGCTTTTGCCGGCACTGGTTGACGTTCATATTCATTATGGCCGCCGTGTTCTTGTTCGGTTTGGGTATTGCTCATTTAAGTTATCCCTTTATTGATCAATCTCTTTTACTAAGAATTTCTTTTTCATAAGTCTTGACGGTATTCAACCACTCGATACCAACAGGTGCTTCGGCTTGCTGGCAATAATAGTTCCATATCACATTGAAAGGCATCGTTTTTGATTCTTCCTTCAGTGCTAACCGTGAAGTATAGTCAAAACTGTTTTCTTTTTCAATTAAAAGCTGGTTTGGTTCCAGCAGGGCGTAAAGCAAAGCTTTGATCATATTCCTGGTACCGATGACCCATGCGGCAATCCGGTTGATGCTGGCATCGAAGAAATCCAGTCCAATATGAATATTTTTAATTTTTCCGCTTCTGATAATTTCACATGCTATTTCGATAAGCTCGTCATTAAGAATAATAACATGGTCACTGTCCCATCGAACCGGGCGGCTTACATGTAATAAAAGCTCGGGTAAAAATTGCATTAGTGCCGAAATCTTTTCTGAAATCATTTCTGTTGGATGGAAATGCCCGGAGTCAAGGCATAGCATTTTCCCTCGAGACATGGCATATCCCATGTAGAATTCGTGCGAACCAACGGTGAAACTTTCTAATCCCACACCAAATAATTTTGATTCAACAGAGTCAAGACATAAATCTTGACTGTATTCTTCTTTAAAAATAGTGTCAAGCGAATCAGCTAATCGTGCTCTTGGGCTATACCTGTCGACAGGTATGTCTTTGAAACCGTCAGGAACCCAGAAGTTATTAACGGTTGTTGTGCCAAATTCTTTGCCAAATGCGGCAGCGATTTTACGACATGCTATCCCGTGTTCAATCCAAAACTGGCGAATAGCCTTGTTGGGATGGCTCAAAGTAAAACCATCTATAGCTTTCGGATGGCCAAAAAAAGTCGGGTTGAAATCAATTCCCGCAATTTTCCCTTTGCCCCAATCGGCCCAGCCAGCAAAATGTTTAATGTCAATTTCATTGCGAGCTACAGCTTTACCATTGTTTTCCAGGTAGCTTGCATGAAGGTTCAATCTGTGTTTGCCAGGAATTAATTTTAATGCTAACTCGAAATCCTTACGCAATTCTTCAATATTTCGAGCTCTGCCGGGGTAGTCCCCAGTTGTCTGTATTGAACTGTCGACATTGGTGTCGTTGCGGTTTTCAAAGCCTGCCACATCGTCGCCTTGCCAACAGTGAATTGATATTGGTATCGACGCAAGGTTTTTTAATGCAAGGTTGGTGTCGACACCAAAATTTGCGTATTGTTCCTGTGCGTTTTGATATTGTTGTTCTGTAATTAATTCTGATTTCATAATATAGTGCCATTTGTCCTGACAGTTAGGTTTTATTTTAAGCCTGATTAATATTTATAAACAGTTAATGATATTATAGTTGATATTTATTGTAAATATAACCCTATAATAGCGTCATAAAATTGCCATTCTGCGACATGTTGAACTTTTAAAACGATCCATCATGTTAACGTCAGTTGTAATTATGACTTTTATGCTATTTTTATCATTATAAATGATATAATTCGCCTGAATTAACAGTACTTCTATGATCTCTTGCGATATTGCCCCGGGGTAATACCAACAATTTTACGAAACACCTTGCTTAGCCGATCCGAACCAGAAAAACCAACCGCCAACGCTATATGCGAAATTGGTAATGATGTGTGCCTGAGCAAATGCTTAGCACGTTCGATGCGACAGTAGGTTATCTCCTGGCCAATTGAATAACCAAGTATCTGATTAAATTTTCTTTCCAGAGTTCTGCGTGTTACTGACAGATTCTTGACAATGTCGTCAATTGAAGTATTACGATGGCTATGACTCCATATATAATGAATTGCTTCGGCAAGTAACTGATCTTTTACTACTTCTTCACGATTGGCCGCTTTGTTCGTATAAGTCTCTTTGCTGCCTATCGGCTCGGCAGAATCAATTGCCAATGCCAGTATTTCCATTGCATATGCCGAGAGTAAAAAGGAATTCTGCATCTGTTGGTCCAGCAGTTTTTTCCATATTTTGCGATAGGCATCTAAAACCTGTTCAGAGTTTTCCAAATGCAAAACTGCATTTTCTGGGCAGATTAATTTGCGATTGGCCAGTCTGTATAAATATTCTCCATTAATACTGATCCAGTTTTCTTTCCAGCCGGTTCCTATATCGGGTTTATAGCGATGCCATACCTCAGGGAATAATATCATAATCGAGCCGGCATACACCTCAATGACCCCTGTGGCTGATGATTCAAAGCTCCCACTGCCCTCAGAAATGTATAATATTTGATATTCAGGCAGGACTCTACCTTTGTTCCAATTAAAGTCATAAATACCCGGATGACCTTGTGGCGGATAGCTGGAATTAGCTTCGATAGAGGCCGTACCGATACCTGTCAAATATAAGTCCCAGTCAATACACTTGTCATTAATAGGCAAGTAGTGATATTGATTACCCTCTGTGCCAGAATGGGTGAGACAATTCCTTGTCATTAATTAGACTTGAGGGCGAGGATATATTTATTATG
>JAEIOG010000018.1 GCA_016342495.1 Phycisphaerae bacterium | reverse complement strand
CCATTGCCCAGATTATAAACGAAAAGCTGGAATTATTCACTTGTAAAAAGAACTAATTATTTATGCAACAGGCTCAAATAGCGATTAAAAACTAATGCGGTAGTTTAAGCAGATCTTCACCCAATAATTGCTTTATCTCGTAGCATAAAACTATCGGATCACCAGGAACTTCCATGGTTTGATAATAAGTCAGTTTGAGTATAATTATTATAACGTTGAATCTTTAATTATTTCGCGCAACACTGTTGTCGCATAGCAACCTGGTGGCAGGGTAAACTTTGTTTCAAGAAATTCGCCATGTTCATCAGATCCTTTGGCAATGGTGAAATCTTTAGGAATAAATCGTAATGGCCTCCGAGCCCCTTTGGCCATTCGAGCGGATTTTCCTTTGAAATCTTCCAGCTTAAGATCCAATTCTTTTAGAACCTGGCTTTCGATATCCAGTTCAGTTCCTTCCTGAGGCATTTGCATTTTATGGCCAAAGATCGGGCCGGTCGGATGAATTTCATAAGCGTCACAGCGGGGCTGTTCTTTTTCAGGTTCCTGGACATCAAAGTTTGGCCCCTTATTGCCAATGCAAGCGATGTCGCCATCGAGCACTTTATCGATTGTTTTCAGACGCGAGGCCAGGACTTTATTAAACAGCTCGGACTGAAAAGCCGAGATATAAAATCGTCTCTGCTGCTTGTCGATTAATCGGGTTGCTTTGTGGGCTGGCTTGCCATCATATAATAGCCATGCGATTTGAATTTCGGTACGGTTGCGTTTGGGCCAGGCTGAGGCCGCTTCGATATATTGGCCATTATCGAAAAATTCGCGAGCCTGTCGAGCTTCTTCCGGGTCCGATGGATGCGGATGGCCCATAATAAGATCCACCAGCTTTTCATCATCATCTCCAATTATCGCTGCGCCTAGTAAATGAGTATCATTGCGATGGCCAAAACGCTGTGAGCCATAATAATTGGGCACACCACGCTTAGTCAAAACCTCAGTGATTGCGTTAGCCTGATCGAGAGCTTTATCAATATCTTCGATATCTCTAATTTTTACTGAAAAGATATTGCCGGATAGATGCGACAGCTTCAATTTATTCTTATGATATGCACTGCCAAAAATTGTAACGTCTGGTACGGTGATATTTTCCAGTTGGTCGGGCATGATATGTTCGATTGACAGCCATTGGCGTGTAACGGCTTTGGCATCTTTTTGGCCGGCATAGCCAATGTCCTGTTTGTGTATAGACAATGCCCGGGCAATCTGCTTGATGGCTTCCATTGTGGGCATACCTGTCTTTTCAATTTCGAAATACAGATGGGTCCCATGGCCTGAAGGTTCATACAGTGGTATTTCTTCGACATAGAAGTCGGTGGTATGATTTTTAATTGTGCCGCCGGTGCCGGGTAAATTTTCAGTCAAAAAAGGTCGATTGTTGATTTTTTCAGTCATTTTTCTTTTCTTTTTGGTAAAGTGAAGACAATGGATTGTTTTCAAAACAGTTTTTTTTTATTGGTGACTATTTTAGCAAATTTTTGATATTTTTTCTGCTGAAAATATCTTTTGTTATGCAAGATGAAATTTATTAGTTGTAAGCTGTTTGTTTGAAGTAGTTTACGAGTTTTAATGTTTTATTAAAATAGTTGTTCTTTGGGGATGGTGGTTGACTTTTGGCCGATAAAAATGTAGATTGTGCACTTGGATAAGCCAACTGAGTTTTGTTGATCGATAGCTATCTGTAATCATTTCATGTATTAAGTATATTTTATGTAAGTAGCTTAACAATGGACACTTAAGTTAAAAAATGGCTTTATGCCCGCGATGCAATGTCGCTGGTGGATTTTTTATATTAAATAAGCCTAAACCTATTAGGCAGGAATATTTAGGAGTTAAATAATAATATGGCTGATATGAGAGAAGCCAAAGAGGCCTGTGGTCTGGTGGGGATTTATGGTCATCCAGGTGCGGTGGAGAAAATTTATCTTGGTCTTCATGCCTTGCAGCATCGAGGCCAGGAATCCGCCGGCATCGCCATCAGCGATGGCGAAAGACTTGTTGGTCATACCGGCATGGGGCTGGTCAGTGAAGTTTTTTCCGGTGATTTGCAAAGACAGCTATCGGAAAAAGGCAATACCGCGATAGGACATGTCCGCTATTCAACCACTGGATCCAGTTGTGCCGGCAATGCCCAGCCTTTGCTGGTGGAATATTCTCTGGGCCAGATAGCGGTCGCTCATAATGGCAACCTGGTCAATGCACCACTTTTGCGAGATGAGTACGAAGCCCATGGTCATATTTTTCAGGGTTCCAGCGATAGCGAAATCATCATTCATTTGATGGCAAAACCTACCCATATCGCCAAACCCGACCCAATTGCCCATGTCTTAAATCATCTTCAAGGTTCATATTCTCTACTGTTTTTATTTCCGGACAAAATTGTCGCCGCCCGTGATCCTTATGGTATTCGGCCTTTGTGTATAGGTAAACTGGAAGATGGTGCTTATATCGTTGCATCGGAGACTTGTGCATTGGATATTGTTGATGCCGAGTTTGTTCGTGAAGTTGAACCGGGCGAAATTGTTACATTAGATAAAAATGGTATTCATAGCAGATCCTTTACCGGCGAACAAACGCCAACACCGGCACATTGTATTTTTGAGCAGGTTTATTTTGCTGATCCGTCAAGCAGTATCTTTGGCGAAAATGTTCATCGCGTCCGTTATAATATGGGCCGTCAGCTTGCCAAGGAATCTCCGGTTGATGCTGATATTGTCATTCCGGTTCCAAATTGTGCCCGTTGTGCCGCTCAGGGTTTTGCAGATGAAAGCGGGATACCTTATGACCGCGGTTTTACGGTAAGTCATTATGCCGGTCGCAGTTTTATTGAGCCATCGCAACCGATGCGTGACCTGGCAGTTAAAATGAAATTAAATGTTATTCGAGAAGTTGTCGACGGCAAAAAACTGGTGGTTATTGAAGATTCAGTAGTTCGCGGGACAACTACTCGCGGGAAGATGGGGGCGTTGAGAAGGGCTGGCGCAAAAGAAATTCATTTGCGTGTTGCTTCTCCACCTATTCGTTTTCCATGTTTTTATGGGATTGATTTTCCCAGTAAAAATGAATTAATCGCAAATGAAAGAACTATCGAAGAAATTCGTGATTATCTTGGAATTGATTCACTGGCTTATCTTGATCTTAACGGCATGCTAGGCTGTACGAAGAAACCTGATGATAATTATTGTACTGCTTGCTGGAGTGGTAAATATCCAATTCCAGTTGATATGGCATCGACAAAATTCAGCTGTGAAAGATTTCAGCAGAAACTTTTCTGATCGTTAGTGTGATGCGATCAGATTGATATAGAATTTGACAAGTAAATATGTTCTGGTTTTATAAAAGTTGTGTTGTGTGACTTTTTGGAGGTGTTGTATGGAAACCAGTAGAAGAAGATTTTTACAGAATTGTGGTTTAGCGATGCTGGCTTTTGGTGCTGGCAAGGAATGTTGCGCGAAAGAAAAAGCCGGTAATCCCAATATCCTGATGATAGTGTCAGAGGACAATGGTCCTGAGCTAAGCTGTTATGGCGAGCCTTATGTTAAGACTCCGGTATTGGATAAGCTGGCGGCCAATGGTGTGCGATTTGAAAATGCTTTTGTACCGTATTCGGTTTGTTCGCCATCGCGTGGCTGTTTCCTTACCGGGCAATGGCCCCAGCAGAATGGTCAGATCGGATTGGCGACGCATAATTTCGCGTTTTTTAATCCGGAAGTGCCTCATATGTCAACGCTGCTGAAAAAGCAGGGATATCGGACTGCGATGCTTGGCAAGCTGCATGTTAATCCTGAAGATGCGTTCAAGTGGGATTATCGTAAGATACCTGGTGCTAATTTTAATCGAGCTAATATGCAGGATTATTCGAAGTATGCGGCTGAATTTTTCAGTCAGGGCGATGAGCCGTTTTTTCTTTCGATTAATTATCCTGATGCTCATTATCCCTTGCATCGGAATAAATTCAAGGATGGCTATGGCTGGCCCGCGAAGCCATTGGAAGCCAAAGACGTTAAGCCCTTGAAATGGATTGGTGCCGATAGTGAACATTTGCGAGATTATACTGCACAATATTATAATTGCATGAATCGTCTTGATACCTTAGTTGGCGATTTGTTGATTGAGTTGGAAAAATCAGGTAAAGCTGATAATACCATGATAATTTATTTTGGCGATCATGGTGCCCAGTTTTCGCGTGGCAAGTGCAGTGTGTATGAGGCGAGCCTGCGAGTGCCTTTGATTGTCAGTTGGCCGGGCATGACGAAAAAGGGTTATGTAGCCAGGGAATTGGTTTCGACTCTGGATTTGCTGCCAACGATGATGATGGCCAGTGGCGGTGCACAAAGCAAAAGTTTTGCCGGTAAGCCATTGCAGCCTTTGCTGGCAGGTAAAGCCGATAAAGATTTTAATGAGTATTTTTATGGTTTTACGACCGGAGCCAGTCCGAACCTGATGACTGTGCAATATTCGGTTCGCGATATCAGGTATAAGTTAATATGTACGCCGCAGAATAATAAGTTCCCGACGGTACTTTCAGAGGCTTATGCAAATCGTTTGAATGCTCACTTTGCCGGTGGGACATCGAAAGAAGAAATTGATGCAAGTGGCGATAAAGCGAAAGAGATTTATAATGTGTATGCTTATCCGCCAAAATATGAATTATATGATTTAAGGAATGATCCGTGTGAATTTGACAATCTGGCAGATAATAAAAAATATGCAGAGGTTAAGGTAAAGCTGATTAAAGCTTTGGCTGCCCATCAGGAAAAGATAGATGATCAAACTCGCCATCCGGAGAAGTTACAGGCTTATCTGGATGAGCAGGCAAAATATTATGAGATAATGAAAGCTGGAAAAAGTTCCCCGCATCGGAAAAGAGGTTTCAGATGGGGATATCTTGACTACTTAGACCCGAAGAAGTGAAAAATAATTTTAGGAAAGAATGATGGCTGATAAAAAAGAAGCTGTAACGTATAAAAATTCTGGTGTAGATATTAACGCTAATGATGAGATGGTTGATTTGATTGGCGATAATGTCCGACGAACCCATGGCCCGCGTGTTATGCATATGCACAATGCTTTTGCCGGCTTGTTTCGTTTGGATTATGATGAAAAGCTATTTAAGAAAAACTATAAAAACCCTGTGCTGATCGCCTGTACCGATGGTGTGGGTACCAAGGTTAAAATCGCCGCTATGATGAAAAAATATGATACTGTAGGTATTGATCTGGTGGCGATGAGTGTTAATGATATGATTGTTCAAGGTGCCGAGCCTTTGTTTTTTTTGGATTATGTCGCTGTTAATCATCTTGAACCCGGCCAGGTAAATGAATTTGTTAAAGGCGTTGCCGATGGCTGCGTGTTAGCGGATTGTGCATTGCTGGGCGGCGAAACTGCTGAGATGCCTGATGTTTATCGCCAGGGTGATTTTGATTTGGCGGGCTTTGCTGTAGGTGTGGCTGAAAAGCATAAACTTGTCGATGGTATGCACGTTGAAGCTGGTGATCTGGTGATTGGTTTGGCGTCAAGTGGGATTCATTCCAATGGCTATTCTCTGGTGCGTGATATCTGTTTTACCCGTGAAGGCTTAAAAGTTGAAGACCATATTGAAGAACTGGGCCAGAGTCTTGGTGAGGCATTACTAGAGCCAACAAGAATTTACGTAAAAGCCATTGTTGCGTTATTGCAGAAATACAAAGTAAAAAAAGTTGTCAAGGCCATGGCTCATATCACCGGCGGAGGGTTGGTTGGCAATATTCCTCGTGTTATTGGTGATGAACTTGATGTCGAGCTTGATGCTTCCAAATGGGAAGTGCCTGCGATATTTGATTATCTGCAAAAGCTTGGCCCGGTTGAAACCGACGAAATGTATCGGGTATTTAATATGGGTATAGGCTATGTTCTGATCGTCAGTGCATCTTTTGCAAATTCAATTATGGAACACCTGACCAAATCAGGTGAAAAACCATTTTTGATTGGTGAGGTTAAAGCAGGTACTGGTAAGGTTACGATTAAATAATATGCCGTGGATTATATGGATGATCGGATTTTGTGTTAAAGGTTTGAGGTGATATTGTGCCAACAGTTTTGAAAATCGGTCCCTATCGGTTATACTTTTACAGTAATGAAAGCGCAGAGCCAGCGCATATTCACATTGATCGGGACAATATGTCAGCAAAGTTTTGGATAAAAGATATTCGATTGGCAAGGAATATAGGATTTGACGCACATGAACTCAATCGAATATATAAAATGGTTATAGAAAATCAAGAGATTTTATTGGAGGCTTGGTATGGGTATTTTGGCAACACAGGCAGATGAACGTATTAAAGATGTGATTTTTACTAAAGATCGCATGAGTGTAGATATTTATGATGGCAGGACTATAACTGTGCCTTTGGTTTGGTATCCTCGTTTGCTTAATGCAACTGATGCTCAACGAAATAACTGGCAAGTTTGTGGGGCCGGTTATGGCATTCATTGGGATGATATTGACGAAGATTTGAGTATCGAAGGGCTTTTGCGAGGCACACCAGCTGTAAATGGATAATAGATGCTACAAAGTATAATTAAAATTGCTATTTCAGCTTTAATTATTGTCATAGTCAATGAATTAGCTAAATCAAAGCATATGTTACTGGCAACAATTTGTTTGTCGTTGCCGTTGACTTCTTTGCTGGCATTGACATGGCTTTATGTTGATACTGGCGATACCCAGAAAGTCGCGGGATTGGCTTCTGGGACATTTTGGATGGTTGTTCCTTCGCTGGTTTTTTTTATAATCCTGCCATTAATGTTAAAAGCAAAATTTCATTTCAGTATTTCGATGATTGTATCAGGCCTGGTCACTGCCGGCTGTTATGTCATGACACATAAACTGCTGTCGATGTTCAAGGATTAATATGAAGTATAAGCATATAATCTGGGACTGGAACGGAACGCTGTTAAATGATGTTGATGCCTGCGTGGAAGTGGTTGATGGTCTGATGAAGCAGCGCAAGTTGGGCCAATTGACAATTGGTCGTTATAAAGAAGATGTCGATTTTCCGATTATTGATTTTTATACGCAGTTGGGTTTTGATTTTTCAAAAGAATCTTATGATGCATTAGTTCATGAATATATTGAGACTTATCTGGTAAAGCTTGGTCAATGCCAATTGCAAGTCGGGGCGATTGAAACTCTGGAAAAATTATCGAAAGTGGGTTTTAGTCAATCGGTGCTCAGTGCCTACAATCACCAACTTTTGGTTGATGCGGTCGAAAGCTTTGGCCTTAGCCATTTTTTTACTGATCTGGTGGGATTGAATGATTATTATGCCCATAGCAAAGTTGATAATGGCAAAAAATGGATTGAAAATTCTCATTTTGACCGAAGTGAGATTCTTTTCGTAGGTGATATGCTCCACGATTTTGAAGTTGCAACTGAAATGGGAGTAGATGTTGTACTGTTAAGCTGTGGCCATCAAAGCCGAGGGAAGTTGGAAGCAACCGGGGCCAAAGTGCTCACTGGTATGGCTGAATTGTTGGTTTTTCTTTTGAAATAATGAAAAAAGCCTTTGCAAGGTTACTCACAAAGGCTTTTCATATCGTAGCCGAGATGGGACTCGAACCCATACACCCATAACAGGCAGGGGATTTTAAGTCCCCAGCGTCTACCAATTCCGCCACTCGGCCAATTTTCTAAATGTTTCTAAAATAATAACTTATGGCGATTTTTGCTTTTGGCTATCGCCTTATTCACAGTTTCAGAAAAGAGATAATAATAAACTCACTGTAGCTTGTCAATCAAAAATGCCAGTAATAAAGGCAAAATAAAGCCCCAAAGTCAAACTCTGGGGCTGTTTTTATTGATTATTCGTCCTGATCGCCATTTTCTTCAGTTTCAGTTGGCTGGATAGGAGGCTTTTCAGTGCTTTCTGCAGTCGCTTCATTTTCTGTCATTGGAACCTGGTCGGCGGTGCCGGTTGGCAGTTCAGCGATTTCAGTTTCGTCTTCTTCGTCTGATTTGTCCACACGAGCGACCGCGACCAGGGTGTCGCCTTTATCCAGTTTGATAAGTCTTACGCCCTGGGTATTTCGGCCAATATCGCTGAGCTGGGATATGCTGGTGCGGATAATGATGCCATTGGAGGAAACCATCATAATATCATCGTCAGGTTCGACAGCTTTCAATGCGACGACCTGGCCATTGCGTTCGGTGCATTTGATATTGATAATGCCTGATCCGCCACGGTTTTGGCTGCGATAGTCATTGATATTGGTCTTTTTGCCATAGCCATTTTCGCAGATAGTCAGCAGTGATTTATCCTGGCCAGTAACAATCATATCGACAACCTGGTCAGCACCTTTGAGAGTGATGCCTTTGACCCCGCGTGATGTTCGGCCCATGCTACGAAGATTGTCTTCGTGGAAGCGGATGGATTTGCCATTGGAGGTGCCAAGTATGATCTGGTCATCGCCGGTGGTGATGTTGGCACCAATGACATTGTCCCCTTCATCGAGATTGATGGCGATAATACCTTTTTTGCGGATATTGCCATAGGCACTCAAAGGAGATTTTTTGATGATACCCATTTGGGTTGCGATCACCAGTGAACGTTCATCGAATTCACGAACTGGCAGGATCTGGGCGATTTTTTCATCTTTTTCCATTTCTATCAGATTAGCAAGGTTACGGCCCTGACTTTGTCTTGATAGCAATGGAATACTATAAACCCTAAGCCAATGACATCGGCCCTGATTAGTAAAGCAGCACATATAATCATGGGTGCTGGCAGTGAAAAGATGTTCAAGAAAATCTGCATCTTTTGTTGCCGCACCTTTTATGCCTCGTCCACCTCGTCCTTGAGCGCGGTAGGTATCAATTGGCATACGTTTGATATAACCAGAATGACTGATAGTTACAACCATTTCTTCTTCGGCAATTAGATCATCAAGATCAAAATCAGTGATTTCACCTATGATGTCAGTGCGGCGGGCTATGCCGTATTTTTCTTTCATTTCATGCAGGTCTTCACGAATGATATCAAGTAGCAGATTTTCCTGTGACAGGATAGCCTTGTAGCCATTGATCTCATCATTTAAAGCAGCAAATTCATTTGCCAGCTTTTCAATTTCCAGACCGGTTAGACGCTGCAATTGCATAATCAGGATCGCGTCAGCCTGTGGCCCGCTAAGGAACTGATCGTTATTGCTTTTTTCGTTGACGAATTCTTCCGGCAACAGGCGTTTAAGGGTTTCATGTTCAACTAATCGCAAGGCTTTGGCCATCAGATTGGTTTTGGCATCTGCTGGATTTGCAGAAGCTTTGATAATTTCGATAATTTCATCAATATCTGATTGAGCTAACAATAAACCTTCAACCAGATGAGCCCGACGTTGGGCTTTTTTCAGCAGGTGCATTGTTCGTCTGCGAATGACATCTTTACGGTGGTCCAGGAAGTATGAAAGCATTTGTTTGATGCTAAGGGTCTGAGGTCGGTTTTTGACCAGTGCAATATTGATTATGCTGAATGTATTTTGCAGTGGAGTGTATTTATATAGCTGATTAATTACAACTTCAGGGTCAGCTTCACGGCGAAGTTCGACAACAACCCGCAAGCCTTTTCGGTCGGATTCATCGCGAACATCAGTGATTTCCGGGATAATGCCGCCAGTGACACAATCAGCGATTTTTATGACGATATTCGATTTAATTGTCTGATAAGGGATTTCATCAATAACAATGATGGTTTTTTTACCTTTTTCTTCGGTATGTACCTTGCCCCGCAGGGTCACCAGGCCTCTTCCGGTGGAATAGCCATCGACAATACCCTTGCGGCCACAGATAGTTCCACCAGTAGGAAAATCAGGTCCGGGCATGACTTCAAGTATTTCACTGATTGAGCAATCCGGATTATCGATAACTTTTAATAAAGCCTCGCATACTTCGGTGGGATTATGTGGCGGGATGCTGGTAGCCATACCTACGGCAATACCATAGGAACCATTGACCAGTAGGTTTGGGAATTTACATGGTAAAACAGTAGGCTCGAGCATGGTTTCATCATAATTAGGGATGAAATCCACGGTATCGAGCTTGAGGTCGGCAAGTATTTCAGATGCAGCAGCGGTCATACGGGCTTCGGTATAACGCATAGCAGCCGGAGGGTCGCCGTCAATGGAGCCAAAATTACCCTGAGGGTTAATCAGGGGCACTGACATGTTCCATTTTTGCCCCATGCGAACCAAAGTAGGGTAAACTACAGATTCACCATGGGGATGGTAATTACCGGAAGTATCACCGGCGATTTTGGCACATTTACGATGTTTTGAGCGGGGTCCCAGGTTCAGGTCGTTCATTGCGACCATGATGCGGCGTTGGGAGGGCTTAAGTCCGTCGCGAACGTCAGGCAATGCCCGGCTGACAATGACGCTCATGGCATAATTCAGGTACGAATCTTTCAATTCATCCAGGATGGATTGGTTTTCAATTCTCTGGTCTATCACGTATATTTCCTCAGAATTTCAATATGTTTGAGTCATTACAGCAATTGCATAAGACTCTAACTTTAAATCATTAAAAGCGTCCTGTATTTTACCTTGAAAATAGCATTTGAGCAATGATAGATTTGCCTGCCAGCCAAGTTTTTTAGGTTAAAATCAAGCCTTAAGCTTGCTTTTCAATAAATAATCGGTTAAAAAGTTTTTCAGGGGAGTATAGACTTGAAAAGGACGCTGTTTTCTCGAGGTCAAATGGATCAAAAGAATGAAAATAATATGATTCTGATTGTTGAAGACGATGCCGGTCTGCGTACTTTGATGGCCAGGGTGCTTCAACGTCAAGGTTTTCAAACGCATTTGGCCAGTTCCGGCCAATATGCTATCAAGTGGCTGCAAGAGAACCATGCCGACTTGATTTTGCTGGACTTTTTCCTGCCGGATATGACAGGCAGAGAGCTTGTTGACCAGCTTCGAGCTACTAGTCAGGACGAGGAAATTGATTATATCCTGGTTACGGGCCGTGGCGATGAAAGATTAGCCGTGGATATGCTCAAGCATGGCGCTCATAATTATCTGGTCAAAGACCAGTTATTGCTGGATTTGCTGCCTTCGATAGTTAATCAGGAAATGAAGCAGATTAATCAACGTCAAAGACTGGAAAAAACTGAGCTGGCCTTGAAAAAACTGGAGCTTCATTACCAGACACTATTTGAAAATTCACCATTGGCTATTACTTTGTTGACCAGTGACAATCAGGTTGTCGCGGTTAATGATGCCAGTATACGACTTTTTGGATCAAAGATTAAAATCGGCAAAAAATTTAAGTTGCTGGATTATTTGAGATATCCAGTAGAGTTTTTTGTCATGATGGATTTGCTGGAAAAAGAGGGTTATGTCAAAAATTTCGATCTTGAGTTGAAAGAAGATCAAGGCATTTGCCAATTTATCAGCGTAACCTTGAAAAAAATTGAAATGGATGAGAATAATCCTTCTACTATCCTGGCTATGTTACAGGATATTACGGAAAGGAAGTTGGCGGAAAATAAAGTACTTCAGCATCAGGAGGAGTTAGCTCATGTTTCTCGCTTAAGCATTTTAGGGGAGATGGCTTCAGGGATAGCCCATGAGCTCAATCAACCTTTGTGCAGTATAAGTAATTTTTCTGCTGCGAGCATAAGAATGCTTGAAGAATCCACAGGTACAAAACAGGATATTATTGAAGTTTTGGGCCATTTGACCCGTCAGGCTGACCGAGCGGGTAATATTATCCGTAGAATCCGAAGTTTTGTGCGTAAACAAAGTTCAAAATTACTCGAATTAGACGTAAATGATATTTTACGTGAGTCACTAAATCTGATAGAATCGGAGATTACATATAAAAAGATAAGAGTTATCGAAGAGATTCCAGATGAATCCTGTATGGCGATTGTCGATGCAATTCAGATTGAGCAGGTAGTTATCAATCTTATGAAAAACGCTATTGATGCAATGACTGATACACCTCAAGACCAGCGGATCATAACAGTAAAATGCCAGCGTAGAGATAAGATTGTTGTTTCTATTTGTGATAGTGGTTCAGGCATAAAAGAAAATGATACCGAAAAGCTTTTTGAGTCTTTTTATACAACCAAAAAAGAAGGGCTGGGAATTGGGCTTTCATTGTGTCGTTCGATAGTAGAAGCTCATGGCGGCCATTTAAGAGCTGAAAATAATAAAGAACAGGGTGCAACATTTATTTTCACCTTACCAATTAAACGGAGTTAGAAATGGTAGAACAACAAACAACAGTGTTTGTGGTAGATGATGACGATGGTGTTAGATTAAGCATGGAGTTGCTTTTGAAGTCGGTGGGTCTACGTTCAAAACAATTTTCTTCTGCAATTGATTTTCTAGATAACTATGATGACCATACTCCAGGTTGTTTGATTTTAGATGTCAGAATGCCAGAGATGTCTGGAATTGAACTACAGCAAAAACTAAATGAAAAGCAAATTTCGATTTCGGTGATTATGATCAGTGGTCATGGCGATATTCCGATGGCTGTTCAAGCTTTGAAAGCTGGTGCTACAGATTTTCTGGAAAAACCTTTCCGAGAACAGGATTTGATCGATGCGGTGATAAAAGCAATAAAAATTGACGCTGACAATCGCCAAGTATGGATGGCCCAGACTGCCATAGATGAAAAGCTTAAATTGTTGACTGACCGAGAAAAGCAGGTTGCTGGTCTGGTAGCTCAGGGTAAAGCCAATAAAGTTATTGCCATGGATTTGGGTTTGAGTCCTAAAACTGTTGAATTTCACCGGGCCAATATCATGGATAAGTTACAGATGACTTCATTAGCGGACTTAGTTAAATTCATGATGAATGTTTCTGAACGCTAATAATTGTATATAAAATTTGTTTGTCATTTGTCCATTTATTTTGATTTTTGAGACGAATTGCCAGAGAAATAATTTATTTAAGGCAAATTCTAATATTTTTTTACTTTTTTAGATGTTTTTTATAGTCCGTATTTCAGGATTGTGTTAATGTAAATGGTTGTTGACAAAGGTTTTATATTTTGATGCTAGTGGATTCCCTAGTTTTTTCGGGGGTAAATCCTTATGTATTTCATTGTATTGTCTCACCGATAATAAGTATATTGATTTAGAGATAAGCAACTTATGTTTCGCAACCAGTTATAACCAGTTTAATCTAAATTTTAGCAACTTGTTTTACACTGTATAATAATAATTGTCCTCGGGGGGGGATGATTATTAATTTGATTACTGGGGGGTGTCAAGCCCGGTGCCTGTGTTATGGTTTTATAAGAGCCAACCGGTATCGGGCTTGGCCGTTTTAAAGGTTGCAACGGGTTCGAAATCTACATTTTTCGCCACTTTTTACCAGTTTTTCCCTGTTTTTGACAATTTTTGAGCGCAGTTGCCAACTGATTTTTGTTATTTATTTTCTCGATAATAATAGTATTTTGTGTACCTTTAGCTCCGTATCCTATTAAGGTAGTTATCACCGGTTTTTGGCAGGCTGAGCATAGTGCAATAAATTTCGACTTTGTTGGAGTAATTGCAGGTAAAATTCCTACATCAGCCATCTGTATCATTGCGGGTAGTTGTTGAGTGGTTCCCATAAATAGAATTTTATTTTCCAGATATAGCGATTTGGCTTTTTGGAAATAATGACTATAGTCATCGGATCCCAAAACTATGATTTTAAAATCATCTTTCTTATTTTGTGCCACAATAGCGGCGGTTTCAATGAGCCAATCCAGGCCATTAGTCTGGAAATCTTCAGCGGCAAAGAGGAAAATCGTTAATTTATTATCAGGGTCGAAATGTTTACGGAGATTTTGGGCTGTTGCCAGAGTTTTATTATCAAACATTTCAGCATAAATTTCGGGTGGCTGCTTTTGGGAAATCACAAAAGAACGTTTAATACCAAATAATCCTGTCTCCTGACCAAAGGCTACAGGGCGGTCGGTGGCGATTCCGTTGCAGCTATAGTGCATCGTGGCGGAAAATTCTTTGACACCCTGGGCTGATTCAAAGCGTTCGATAGTCAAATCAATATTATTCTCATTAAGAGTGGTTAGTTCAGATTGGAAAACTTCTTCTATTGTGCCAAGTTTATTAGAATCCAGTATTGTTTTGAAATCTTCGTGAACTAAACCAGAATTATCTTTCAATGGCACATGATTCTCATTATAAGCCTGATAAGTTCTATCGAAAATTGATTTATTTTGTGCAAACTTCCCTGCCAGCACCTGGCATGCAGCATCATATACAGTTTTGACATCAATATTCATGCAGCGGTGGTCGGTCTGACAGATACTCTTTTGGCAGGGGCCACAATCGACATCAATACGCAGGCGAATCTCATTTTTATAGCCGGTGGCGGTCCAGCGAGGATCTGTCGGGCCGAAAATTGTTACTAAAGGTGTATCAAAAGCGGCTGCTATATGGCAAGGGCCGGTGTCGTTGCTGACCATTAAGCGACAGCGATTTGTAATTTCCTTAAGAGTTCCCAGGTCGATTTTGGTATCGAGTAAATTATAGATTTGGCAATTTGCTTTTTTGATGATTTGTTCAGCTACTTTGCGTTCCGGTTCATTGGGAGCGCAGGAGAGCATGATATGATAGCCATCGTTTGAAAGTTTGTCAGCTAATGCCGCAAATTTATCCGCAGGCCACCATTTACTGCCACCAAAGGCACCACCGGGCACAAAAACGATTAACTTTTGCGGGTCTATATTCCAATTTGCTAAGAGTTTATCGGTATTAAGTATATCGTTTTCGGTGGTGGTTAATTCCATTTTATTTGAGATTTTTGCTGGGTTTGTCCCCAGAGATTCAATCGCCAATTGCATTAGGTGGCCATAATAAGCATGCATGGAAATAACTGCATGGCGGCCATTGATTTTTATGGTGTTGATAGTGTCGGTCAGCAGGAATTTGCGGCCATCGCGATTGTAGCCTATGCGTTTTGGGATCCCTGCAAGCTTCATCAATAAGGCGGATCGAAAGGAATTGACCAGTAAAATCACGGCATCGAATTTCAGGGTTCGCAATTGTCTGGCAACTTTGCGATGGTTGTCTTTTTTATTATAGATAATCCAGTCATCGAATAGATCGCTACCTTGATAGATGGCTTTACCTATCGGGTTGGCCATGAAGGTAATTTTAGCATCCGGGCAACTTTGTCGGAGTTGGCGCAAAGCAGGGCTGGCCAAGATCATATCGCCCATTGGTCCGGGCAGCATTATTAGAATGTTTTTAGTTTTAATCAGTTTTCGTATCTCAATAGTTAATTGCTAAAGCCTTGCAGTATATAAACTTATATACCAGGGCAATCACATGAAATCTATTGTGTCATTCTCGAGCAGGCGAGAATCTAGTTTTTAGCTTAAAAACACTGATTCATGCTTATGGATCTCCACCTGCGCGGAGATGACAATTTATTTTTTTGTTTTTCCAGATTATTTTACCAAAATCAATGATAAAAAATTTCATGCCCTAGCCCTGACTTATATGCAGGCATAATGGGCAAACTCAATTATCGTGAGTATAATAGCTGAAAACCTTGATATATGCCAGCTTTTGTTTGAATGATGCATTATCTGCGGTTATAATTGCGGCAGTGGTTTAATTTGGTTCAAAAAAAGTTTAGGAGTTTAGTATGAGTGAAATGAGACTCAATGGCGGTATTTTGCCGGTAATCAGTGTCAATGCGGCTTGTCTGCCGGAAGCATGGGAAAAGGCGGTTTTAGCTGTGTGGCAGCAGGGCGTGGATGTCAAAACTGAATATGATAAACCCAGCGACCCGCCCAGTAAAGATGCTACCGTGATGATAGCAATTGAAAACCCTTTTAATGAGCCACGGATTCATAAAAATTTCCCTGCCGGGCCAGCTGAGCTGGAATCTTATCGTCAGGAAGTCTGCGATGGCATTCACGATCACTGGATTGACCCGGCGGCGGGTAAATGGACTTATACCTATCATGAAAGAATGTTCGCTTATGATCCTTGTAGCGATTTGCATGACCCCAATTCGCCCAGGCCATTTGGTGCATTTGACCAGATTCAATATGTTGTCGATGCCTTATCGAAAACTTATCATTCTCGCCGCGCTCAAGCGATAACCTGGATGCCTAGTTGCGACCCGGTTACTAATGACCCTCCATGCCTGCAACGCCTGTGGTTTAGATTATTAATGGATGAAAACGAGCAATTGCACCTGAATATGAATTCGCATTGGCGTAGCCGCGATTTATTTAAAGCCTGGTTTATGAATGCCTATGCCCTGACTGATTTGCAGAGAATTATCGCCGGCAGAATCAGTGACAATATTGGCAAAGATGTTCTGGTTGGCCGTTATGTTGATATTAGCGATTCGCTGCATCTCTATGGTAGCTATACTAATGATATTATCCCGGCGATTAAGCAGATGTCCGAAACTGAATTTACCAAGCGGGCCTGGACTTCTGATCATCCGGCCTTTACCATGATGACCGAAGAAGCTCGCGAAAAATTAGCTAAAGACCCAGATGGCTATGCCAAAGGGGATTAATCTATCGAGAGTTAAAAACTAACAGTGAAAAGTTAACAGTTGAGGTATTTACCTGCGGTAAATGTTATTTTAAATGTTGGTTCGCTGGTGGTTTGAATGCGCCAAGGGGTCAGGGCCTACGCATCTAAATTATTAATGTTGTTTTTTGGGTTAAAATGAGGCTTGTATTATAAAAAAGCAAGTTGTCATCCCCGTGAAAACGGGGATCCATAAATCGCAAAACAGTGATTATGGGCCAAAAACTGGATTTCCGCTTTGGCGGGAATGACAATTGGAGATTTTGTGCGTAAGTGCTGACCAAGGGGCCGCTATTGGCGGACCCTTGCCACCCAGTATTATAGGCATTAGCGAAAGCGATTGGGTTATTTTAGTTTTGGAGACATAAAATGAAAAAACAGGGTTTTACATTAACGGATATGGTGATTACGATTGTTGTGCTTATTGTATTGCTTTATATTTTTATGCCTCTAAACCATCCCAATCGTGATCGTGCCAGGCGAACATTCTGCATGAATAATCAAAAACAGATTGCGATGGCCGCTTACGTATATGCCGATGAGCATGATGGAAACTTCCCTTTATCAATGGCGTACCAACCCGATCGAAACTTTTATGAATATTTGAATATCATTAATGATAAGAATAATAAATCAGAAAATCATCCTGATTTATTAATGGATTATTTGCAAGATTTTGATATTTATCAATGTCCATTTGGCGGTTATGAAGATGAGCAAAAGGCTCAAGACTTATACGGACAAATTCCGCCAGAGCAATCGCTTTATTGTTCATATAATTTCTATTGGAATTTTAAGCCCGAGAATCTTGATTTTGTGGGGGCTGATAGAACTGACTGTAAGCGGGCATGCGACAGACCATTGAGCAGTGATTTTATTGGCTGGGATGATGGCAGACAGGGCTGGTGGATAACGCATTATAAAAAGAATCAGGATGCCCCGGCGATATTTGATGGCGAAAGTGTCCGCATGGGCTTGCTGGAAGCTGATAATAAAGAAGAAAAACCCGAAGATATAAAAATGGCAGCCAGTTATGCCGATGGCCATGTCGAGCAGTTTGATATAGAAGACGCAAATTATTTATCGGATAAGTATGTATTGCCGGCTAAATTGGGGCTTTGATCTTATTTATTGGGTTTGGTAAATGGTTTGGGCATTTGTAAGTTCTGGCGGGAGGCCAGGGTGATTTTGGTGGTCATATTTTGAACTTCCAGCGTATATGGATTCTGTCTGAGAAATTCAACTGTGACGGTTTTTCCGGGTCTTTGATTGTCTATATAGCTGGAAAGATCATTATTGTCGTGGATTTTTTTACCATCTAGATACTGGATGAAATCACCCATTTTTAGTTGGGCCTTTGCCGCGGGGGAATCTTCGACAACGTAGGCGATAAGCGCACCGGAAATGTCTTTCAGTTTTAGTTGCTGGCTTATGAGCGGATCGATAGATTCCGCCATCGATATCCCCATGAAGCCATGCTCCGGTTCAATCCCCTGGGCCAACTCCCAGACCAGTTCACGCGTGTCAGTGTCAAAGGTTATAGCAAAACCAAACTGCTGATTGGTTTTTACGCCTTGGGCCATGGCGGTATTGATGCCTATGACCTGGCCAAACTGGTTAATCAGTGGTCCGCCACTATTACCGGGGACGGTGATGGCATCAGTTTGAATCATGTTGTCATAAAATCTCTTGGTATTACCAGGTGTTCCAGTGTCAAGGATTTGATTTAGTTTATTGATTCGTCCAAAGGTAGAAACCGGCTTGCCATCAGCTGCGAGCCCTAGCGGGTTGCCCATTACAATAACAGCCTGACCGGGCGCCAACTCATCAATATCGCCTAAGGTGACAGACTGCAAATCTGGAGCCTGAATTTTCAAAATAGCAATGTCCTTGCGATCATCTTTGCCGATCAGCTGAGCAAAATAAGTTTCTTTGTTATTCAAAGTGACCCGAATATTGGCGGCATCTTCGATTACATGATAATTGGTGACGATAAATCCCTCAGAATCGATTATGAAGCCACTGCCGGAGCTCTGGTCGGTCATGTTGACCATTTCGGTTGGCTTTTCGACTTTAATAGCGACAACTGATGGGCTGACCTTTGGGATTATTTCTGCAAATCGAGCTTCAAAGAGGTTCAGGTCGTCTACAGGGGCTACATTTGGCATAAATTTATATGCCAATGACGCTCCCATAGCGGTCAAAGCCAACATGACTATTAGAAAATTGTTAACCTTCTGTTTCATATTATACATATCGGCAAAAAATGTAAGTTATTTAATAGTAAATGTTTAAGTCGCATAAAGAGCCTTTTTGCCTAAAGCTACAAAGCTGACATTAACGCAAGTTAGATGTATGTTTATACTACAATATTGCCGAAATTGTTCTAAAAATATCCATCTAATTAATTATAGTGTAACTTATGAGTGAGGGGCAGTCAAATTATGGGAGATATTTAACAGGGCGAACGTATGAAATTTAATTGTGTCATTTCGGCAAAGGCGGGAATCCAGTTTTCGAGTCAAATCATGGTTTGCATTTTCTGGCTATGGCGTCTGTGCGGGGATGACAAGGTCAAATTTTTTGATTTGGCATTGATTTTGAGCCAAAAAAATCTTCTACTCTCAGCTCAAAAACAATTATTAGAGATACCCTTAAGATGATTTAACAAAAAAAGGCTGTTCCCTATTAGGAGAACAGCCTTAAAATTTTAAGTTACTTCTAAGTATTAGAATGTAAACTGCAGTTGGGTACGAACCATAAGCATGCTTTCGTTCTGGATACCGAGATAATTTTCTCTGGTGCCATTAGATACAAGGTCGTCAATGTAAGTTACATCCATGGTAAGTTTCAGAGCCTGACCATTAATGTACCAGTTCCAACCAGCGGCATATTCAGTGCTGTCATTGGTGTTGTCAACGCAGATACCGGAAATTTTGCTGATAAGTTCAAACTTCTGAGGCACGACAAAGTAACCAGCTTGCAGCAGGTAGCCATAATTGTCGATTTTTCCATTTTCAACAGCGCCAACACTACGAGTAACACCAAATTTGGTATCCCAGTTAGTGTTACTGTCAAGTCTTGCGTTTTGGTAGTAACCTTCGGCCATCAGGCTAAGACCTTGATATTTCATAGCTGCATTGATATTAGCAAGTAATACCTGGCTTGAGCCATCAAAGGTATCGCTTTTGCCATCATTCATATTTCTACCAATGATAGTATAAGCGTCTTCGGCGTCGCCCCAATTGTTGTTTTCGTTAGTGCTTGTATAGGCGGCACTTGCACCAATTTGATAAACAGGTGTGGCATGGTTTTCAATGTCAGATTCATTAGCAAAATCTTTAGCAGTTGCACCAGGTAGTGGCACGGTGAAGCTAAAAGCAGCGGCAGGATTATTGTCTGTATCAGAAAATGGGGCATTGCCAGTGTCATGGAAGCTGTTGAAGATTCCTAATTTCCAGTTTGGTTTTGTATCTCCCATAGCGATTTCGCCACCAATTTCCAGACCAGTGCCATAGCCAATGCCGAACAGCATGTTTGCGTATGAACGGTCAGCAAACATTTGCTTGCCTGAACTGGTAGGAGACTGACGGGTAAAAGCGGATTTGATACGACCAGCTTTGACATATAGTTCAGGGCTGATTGTATACTGTGCCCAGAAATCCAGCAGGTCGGCCTGGCGTCCGCCATCGTCATCCATGTCGACAATCATCAAAAAGTTGATGTTTTCACCAGCATTACCATTAAGGATAAGATAAGCTCTTTCGATTTCAAAGCCATTGCTACTGTTGTCAACATCAGCTACATTTCCAACATTAACACCTTCCTGGTCATTGCCGTTGCTGTTATCATCTAAGTTGATGTAGGTATGACGCATGTGCATGCGGGTATTGATGTTCAGTCTGAACATATCATCATCGGTTTTAATATAAAAACCTTTACCAGTTTCATGGCCAGCTGTTAATGCAGAACTCTGGTTCTGATTAGCATTACGAAGACCATCTTCCAGAGTCTTGGCTTCAAGTTTCTGGATCTGCAATTTCAGTTCGTCGATTTGGCCCTGATAATCATTCTCAGCAGCAAGAACGACACTGCTGCACAGAGCAACAGCCATTAGGACAGTTAACAATTTCTTCATCTCATTCCCTTTCAATAAAAAAACACATTAAAAAAATCAGCTTATTGACGTCGTTCCTACTTAAGAACGCAATATCGTCATTGGAATTCAATTATATATAGCTTCTTAGCCTACTTAATATCAATATATCGTCTGGCTTTACCAAAATGCTTAAAAAAACATAAGAAAAAAACTAAGCTTAAAGTTGGTTTTCAGTATTGATAAAGCAATTTTTCCAAATGAAAATATATTTTTTACAAGTGTTAGATATCCTGGTCTGATAATAACTCTCTTATTAGACGATAAATATAACTGTTACCTGATATATTATAAAAATCTGGAAAAAGGCCACTCATGAGGTTATATTCTATACTTTGTTTGCCAAAGTGCAACTGGTTTTTACCTTACTTATTAATATAATTTTTGACGGATATAATATGCTTAAATTGGTATTGTTTGATTTTGATGGCGTAATCGCTGACAGTGAACCGGCCCACTATGAAATTTTTCGACAGGTTTGTTTTGAAGAGGGCATTGACCTGAGTTGGGCGGTGTATGAACAGCGGTATCTGGGTTATACTGACCAGGAATGCTTTTACCATGTATATAAGGATAATAACCGCGTTATCAGGGCTGAAATTATCGATGATCTTTGTCAAAGGAAGAAAATCCTGTTTGCCGAATATATTAAAGGTCAGGAGATTTTGTTGCCGGGGGTGCGTGAAATTTTAATCCAGCTGCGTGATGCTGGTATTACCTGTTCGATTTGTTCTGGTGCCCTGAAAAGTGAGGTAGAATTTATTCTGGATAATGCGGGTCTGCGCGAATTTTTCACCTGTATTGTAGCTGCCGAAGATGTCGAACATGGTAAACCCCACCCAGAAGGTTATGAGTTGGCATTAAAGCTGACAAATAAAGCAATAAACGCTGATCCAGCGATCACAACAGAGGAATGTATTGTTATCGAAGATTCTCTCTGGGGCATCCAGGCCGGTCATGCCGCAGGGATTAAATGCCTTGGCCTGGCGACAACATATCAGCCAAATGCTCTGGCTGTAGCTGAACATGTGGTAAAAAATCTATCTGAAGCTAGTGTAAGTCTTTTACAGTCAATGGTTTAAGAGAATGTTAATGTGAAAAACAGGACGTGGATAACAATTATCCAACGTCCTGTTTTTGTTTATGGGCTGATTTGCTATGTATATCAGTAGGGGCAGGTCTTGAGGGTAATCGCATGAAATTTTTATCCTTGTTTTTGGCTCAAAATTGCTACTAAATCAAAAAATTTGACTTTGTCATACCCGCGCAGGCGGGGATCCAGGAAATGCAAATTAAGATTTTGGCTCGAAAATTGGATTCCCGCCTGCGCGGGAATGACACAATAGCTCTGGGTCCCTCTACCGGTGAAAATTAAATGTATTCGGCATTCGGGTTAATCAGTACAGTGCAAAATTTTCAGTTATCGGGCATAAATTGCCAGTTATCGGTCTCTTAGCGCAAAAATTGCCGTTGTTATTTTGCCATGCAAAATTTGCGCATCTGGTCGGCAATTATTGTATTGATAAAATTATTTATTTGTAAAGTGTTGTAAATAAATAGCTTACATTTCTTTGGACTAATTTTTGGTAAAAATATTTAAGAAAAAATATTTCTGGCACACTACTTGCATTTATGGTCTTACAGTAGAACATGCATTGATTATGCAAGCAGTTGCTCGGAGAGTAGCTGTAATTGAATAGCTGAATTTCCACGGAAGGAAAAAATGATCAGTAACAACGCACAACTTGAAACGGATGACAGGTCAGGCGTTGACCAGATATTGGCAAAGCTCGGCAGTGGCGAATTAGCCGACCGCATAGCGAATGCAGCCAGGATGGCTGTAGCTAATCATATGGTAATGATCAATCAGCAGATGCAGTTTGATGTCGAGGCGGAGTCCCCGACAATATGATACCCACGGGTATGTTTTTTTCTGGCAGGGAAACCTGCAAGATGCATTTAGAAAACAGGAAAAAATATACAGGTGAGTATAACTAGCTTAAGGATGAGCTATTATGTTATATGGACTATATGTATCGGCAGCAGGTGCCATGGCCAACTCGTATCGACAGGATGTCGCCACGAACAATTTGGCTAATGTGGGCACCGTTGCTTTCAAAAGCGATTTAGCTATGCTCAAGGCTCGACGCACGGAAGCTTCATTGAGTGGGCAACAGCATTCAACCACCGCCTTACTAGAGGGTATAGGCGGTGGAACCTATGCGCTGCCCAATCGCACCGTTTTCAAACAAGGTCCATTATCTCAAACCGAAAGACCTTTAGACCTGGCATTAAATGGTCAGGGTTTCTTCCAAATCCAAAAAGACGATCAAACCTTATATACTCGTGATGGCCGCCTGTCCAGTGATACCAATAATCAACTGATTACAGCTACCGGTCAACATCCAATTCTAGATATTCAGGGTCGCCCAATTATTATTGACCCATCGTCAAATGTTGAAATTAACCCAGCTGGTATGGTAGTTCAGAATGGTGAACTTATCGGGCAACTGGGTATTGTCGATTTTGATGATAAGTCGGTATTAAAAAAACAGGGCGAAAATTTATTTGTCGCAGATCAATCAGCTAAGCCAACCGCTTCTGCTGCTGTTGTCAGTCAGGGTCATATCGAAGAATCAGATGTTAATGCAATCGATCAGCAAGTTAAGCTAATGAAATACTTCCAATTGTTCAATATGAATTCTCAGATGCTCAAGATTCAGGATAGAACACTGGAGATGGCAGTCAGTCAGATCGCCAAAATAGGATAATTAAAGGACTAAAATAATGGCTATTACAGCTTTACATTCTGCAGCAACTGGCATGAAGGCAATGGACACCAAACTTGATGTCATTGCTAACAATCTTGCCAATGCTAATACAGTTGGCTTTAAAGGTTCAAGAGCGAACTTTGAAGACCTCATGTATGAAGAACGCCGCCAACCAGGCACTATCAATAGTCAGGGCCAAATCAGCTCAGCAGGTCTTTTTATCGGTTTGGGTACTCGTATCTCAAATACACAACTGGATTTGCGACAGGGCTCGCCCGAAGATACCGGCAGGCCATTAGATGTAGCAATCAGCGGAGCTGGTTTTTTTAAGGTACAGACTTTTGACAGTATTGGCGGTGGCGAAGCTTATACTCGTGATGGCAATTTCATAATCAATAATGTAGGTCAACTGGTTTTAGGTACTGCCGATGGCCCGATACTTGACCCACCTATAACATTGCCAGAAGGTTATGAATCATTAACCATAGAATCTGATGGCCGTATAAGCGTGGTAGTTGAAGGTGAGGCAGTTGATACCGGTCAACAAATTCAGCTTTTTAAGTTTGCCAACCCTTATGGCCTTTCACAGGCAGGGAGCAATCTTTTCACTGAAACTGAAGCATCCGGGCCAGCAACCCAGGGCAATCCTCGTGATGCTGGTTATGGTGGTTTGCTCCAGAATTATCTGGAATCATCAAATGTTGATGCGGTTCGTGAGCTTGTTGGCATGATTCGTACCCAGCGTAATTTTGAAATGAATTCTCAGTCAATCAAGGCTGCCGACGAAGTAATGCAGGTTATTGGTCGCTTAAGAAGCTAATAAATAAGGTAATAAAATGAAACGCACAAAAACAATACAACTGAATAAAGCTTTGTTGATAGCAATAATGGTGCTATTTGTCTCGCCATTATTTGCTGGACGTTGTCAAGTGCGTTTACATAAAAGTATTGAAATTTCAGCAGGCACATTAGTAACTTTGGGTGATATTGCAGATTTGCGGGGTGCTGATAAGAAATTCAATCAGCAGATCGAAAAACTGGTAGTTGCAGAAGTTGCCGTTGACGAAAGACAGATTTTTGTCGGTTCATTTGAAATCAGTCGTGCATTAAATGATATAGGTGTCAATCCGGCATCTGTTGATCTTTTTGGTGCGGTTCATTGTTTAATTAATGTTGATGCCCCGGTTGCAGTAAAGAATGTTGTAGAAACGATAGTTACGGAAAACTCTAAAAAATCTGAACAAGTCAAAACTATCGAAGTTAAAACTGTTGCTGATGAATTAAAAAATAGAATTGTTTTATCGACTTCACTTGATGCCGATAAAGTTATAGTTCAATTTAATTCTATGAATGATGATATTCTCACACAGCGTTATGACAGCAAGAGGTTTACAATCAAACCTGCTTCGACTGTAACTTTGGGTCTGGTTCGTTTTGATATAACAGACAATAATGCCGCAAAGACCACCCGCATCAGCGGTACCGCAAAATATATCTGTAAAAGCATTACTGCCAAATATGCATTAAAAGCTGGCGATATAATAACCGAAGATAATACCCGAATTGCTACCCACAGTGTAACGAACCTGGTTGATGCCGGGGTTGAAAATGCCTCTATTCTCTTGGGTAATGAATTGACTCGTTCGATTCGTGCAGGCCAACAGATCAATCCTTCAATGCTGCGGCGAATGACAGTTGTCAAACGTAATGATATTGTAAATGTTACTATCCAGGTCGGCTCGGTTGCTTTGACCAAGCAAGGTGTTGCGATGGACGATGGTGCTCCTGGCGATATTATAACTGTGAAAGTTGAGTTTCAGCAGCAAGCAAAAAATAAATATTCCTATGCTAAAAAAGTGAGTAATTCTCTTGCAGTTACCGTTGTCGGACCTGGTGAAGTTTCGCTAAATCGCCAGAAAGCCTCAACTGAAGCAGTAGCTTCCATTACCGGAAAGGAACGCAAATAATGAAAAAATTGATATCCATTTTAGTTATTTTTACCCTGGCCGCTAATGTGTACGCAGATCAGAACAATAGCCTTCATGCCAAAGCCGAACAAAAGATTGAAGAAAAAAGAGCCATGGAGCTCAATAAAAATGTCAATCACAGGCTAACTAACAATATAAAACAAGATAATGACGAAGCGCCTGATTTTCCAATTATCAAAGGTTCTAAAACGCCTGAAACCACCGCTGCACGTAAAGCATCATGGATTGCAGTTGAAAAACCAGAGCCAAGAGAAATTCAGGTCCATGATCTGGTTTCGATTCGTATCAATGAAATTTCCAGCCATAAAACCAAAGCTGATACTAAAACTGAACGTGAATATGAAATTGATTATTCCCTGAAAGACTGGATCAAACTGACCAATGGCAATCTTGGCGTTGATGCTCAGGGCAGTGGCGACCCGAAAATTGCTGCCGCATTAAATACAGAGTTTGAAGGCAAAGGCGATATTTCTCGCACAGACAGCTTAAAAGCAAATATTATGGCTGAAGTTATGGATGTAATGCCAAACGGCAATTTAGCCTTGATGGCAACCCATACCATTGTAACTGATGAAGAGACAACTGTCATTACCCTTACCGGTCAGTGCCGCAGTCAGGATGTTAAATATGATAACACTGTATTGTCAACTGAGATCGCATATCTGAAAGTTGAAAAGAAACACAGCGGAGCCGCTCGTGATGCGACCAAAAGAAGTCTTTTACAAAAACTATTGGGTTTCTTAAATATATTTTAATTGAAATAAACGTACAAATCCAAATGGAATAAGTATGATGAAAATAAACAATATAAAAATTAAATTCACTTTAGCATTATTGTCAATAGCATTGATGACTATTGACCTTGGCGCTGCAACCCGCATTCGTGACATCGCCAAACCGCTCGGCGAAAGAACTAATAAACTTGTGGGCTGGGGACTTGTCACTGGCTTAAATGGCACCGGCGATGGTGGCGATCTGCTTATTACTGCCCGGCCAATGCTTTCGATGTTACAGAATATGGGTAATCCTGCTTCAAGCCCTGATGAAATTAAAGATTCTAAAAATATTGCTGTAGTTGAAATTTATGCCGAGACCGGAAGAAATGGCGTAAGAGCTGGTGAAAAAATCGATGTCAGAGTTAATAGTATCGGCAAAGCAAAAAGCCTTAAAGGCGGCCATCTGTTTATAGCACAAATGATAAGTGCCAATAAAAATGATGATACTTTGTATGCCATCGCTTCAGGGTCTATTACCCTGGATGACCCTGAAGTTCCGACTACTGGGATTATTGTTAATGGTGCCCAGATGGAAATTGATTTTATGCATGGCTATGTCGATCGTAATCCTGAATCCGGAAGATATTATTTCGATCTGGTTCTGGATAAATTCCAGGATTCATGGCAAACCACTCGTGAGATCGCTTTGCAGATTGACCAGATGATTTCTCCTCCAGGCATTGATGAAGATTATGATAATTCCAGACGCGGGCCAGTGATGGCTATTGCCCTGGATGCTAAAAATATAAGAGTGTATGCTCCGCAAAAACAGATCAGTGACCCGGCTGTATATATTGCACGGATAATGAATCTGCCAATTGATATGCCCGAACCGGAAGCTACCATCTCGATTAATAGCAAAACCAATACAATTGCAGTAACCGGAAATGTCGAATTAGGCAGTGGTTCCGTTATGGTAAATAATATTACCGTTAAAGTTGGGGTTGATGCTGATGGCCAACCGATTCCTGGTTCTGCCAATATTAATGAATTGATAGAGGCATTTGATACTTTTCAAGTGCCAATGACTGACCGTATTGATGCCATTTATGAATTACAAAAAGCAAACCTTATTTATGCCAGGGTTATTTAATGAATATTGATAGTGTTCAAAATCTAAATAATACTCAACCTGACAAAAATCTTGAATTGCGTCAGAAGGCTGCCGAATTTGTCAATAAGATTTTCTATGGCACTTTAATGCAGCAGATGCGGCAGGCATCAGACAACCCGATTTTTGGTAAAACGCCCGGCATGAATATTTTCCAAAACCAAATGGATAGTGAAATAATTAACCGAATATCCCAAAGTGGCGATGCACCGCTGGTTGATGCTATTATGAAACAGCTGACGAATAAACCAGGCAATCAGGCTAAGATGGAAATGCCTGAACAAAATTATTATCAGGCTAAACTTGCCCAGACTTACCGAGGTATTGATGGCTGATTTAATTGACAATATAATTGATACTATGCGGGATGACCTGCGTTATCAGCGTGATCTGGAGAAGATTCTCACAGATAAGCTTGATGCAATTAGAAACAACGATATTGCCTTGATGGAAATTATAGCCCAGACCGAATATCGAACCGTTCAGGCTATCAATAATAATATCGAGCGAACCAATAAAGTCATCAGGCAGGCGACCGCTTTTTATTTTCCGATTCGAGCAGGGCAATTGGCTTCGGCTACTGAGCTCAAACAATTCGCATCTGAAAGCCAGAGCCAGGCACTGGATGCTATTGGCACGATGTTGCGAGGCACTATCGAAAATGTAAAGCGACAAAATCAGATTGTTTCTTTGGTAACCCAGAAGCTTTTGGGTCATGTTGACCAGATTTTCAAAGTCATTGCCCACACTGGCCGAGATATTGGGCTTTATGGTCGCCGTGGCGATAAAAAAATAAATATTGAACAAAATCGAATGCTGGACGCAATCGCTTAATAAGGATTAAACACAGGTAACAAACAATGGCACTTATAAATGGATCATTACAAATTGGCCGCACAGCCCTTACCGCATCCCAGGCAGCTTTAACTGTCACCGGTAATAATCTGGCCAACGCAGCTACTCCTGGCTATTCCCGTCAGATGCCTAAGCTTGCCCCGACCCAATATGTGCAGGTTGCCCCCGGTGTCTATACCGGTTCTGGTGTCGCTCTTTATGATGTTCAGCGGATGTACAGCGAATCGCTCAATGGCAGAATCAGGGATTCTGTGGGTGATGCAGCTTCTTACCTGGCTCAACAGCAAGCTATGGAACGGGTTGAAGCTTCGTTTAATGAACTAACTGAACAGGATTTGTCGACCAGATTGAATAATTATTTTGGCGCATGGTCTGCTCTGCAAACTCAGCCTGACGATATGGCTTCCAGAAATGTTGTATTGCAAACCAGTTCTTCCTTAAGTGCTTTTGTCAGAGAACTGCGTACCGAATTATATGATATTCAAACTGATCTTGATACTCAGCTACAAACTGAAATTGCTGAAGCTAATCAGTTAGCCTCGGAAATCGCCGACTTAAATGAACAAATAACCGTTACCGAAGCAGGTAATACCGGGGCCGCCCCATCGTTGCGTGACCGACGCGATGAAGTTCTTCAGGAACTTAGCGAACTGGTTAATATTACCGCTCGTGAAGTTGAAGGTGGTTCGGTTAATGTTTTTATTGGCAATGAACCTTTGATTCAATATGCCGAAAGCCGCGGGCTGGAATATCGCGAAAAACTTAATGATGATAATGTAATGATTACCGATGTTATTTTTTCAGATAAAACTGATGTCTGTGACATCAACAGCGGTAAAATCAATGGCCTGATCGAAGCCCGTGACAATATGGTTGGCAGCACTATTAGTGATCTTGACCAGTGGGCTTCTGCTTTGATTTTTGAAACCAATAAGCTACATAGCTTAGGTACTTCTATGAATCATTCAAATTCAGTTGAAGCCACCTATGCTGTTGATGATATGGATGCCTCACTTGCTGATATGGATGCGACCGGTTTGAACTGGGAAGCAGATAATGGTGTGTTCTATGTCAATCTTTATGATAGTGATGGCAATGAAACCGGCACTGCTCAACAAGTTAAAATTGATATAGGTATGGGTGGTGCTGATACTTCATTAAATAGTTTGGCTGCTCAAATTAATGGATTAAGTGGTGTTGATGCTAGCATTGACCCTACGGGTCGTTTGAAAATTTCCGCTTCCGCTTCGGATCAGACTATTGGTTTTTCCAGTCCGAGTGATGCTGATGGAGGCGCGAATATTTTGGCCGCTTTGGGCATCAATAGCTTTTTTGATGGCAGTAATGCCTCAGAGTTTCAGGTCAGCTCAGTTGTGAAAGGAAATCCTGATTTAATTGCCGCTGACTCTCGCAATTCCATGGGCAATGGCACCGTCGCTGGGGCGATTGCTGATTTAGCTGACAATGGTGTTGTCTCGCTTAAAGGTGTTTCGCTTGTCGATCAGCTCAATACCATGATAACTGAAGTTGCGACCAAAACCCGACAGGTGCAAGATACCTATAGTGCTGCCGACACGGTAAGCCAGACCCTGGAAATTCAAAGGCAAAGTATCGCCGGTGTTTCAATCGATGATGAAGCAATGAATATGATTATTTACCAGAGAGCCTTCCAAGGTGCTTCCAGATATATAAATCTGATAGACCAGATGCTCGATGAAGTAATGAATTTAATATAATAGTAATTTTAGTAAGTCGCTAAGCGACACGCGTAAAATTCATGCCTTGTGGCTGAATAAACTTAAAATAATTGGAAAGGGCAAACCATGCCTTCAGCAGTAAGACCTTCAAGTACATCCAGAGTTACGATGCTAATGCAATCGAACATGCTGCTTGATAACATTAATTCCACATCAGTGGATTTGTTGAAAGTGCAAAATCAGCTCTCAACTGGTTTGAGACTGTCTCGGCCTTCTGATGATCCCGCTGATGCTGTCACTATCATGCATCTTGACTCGCAGCTTGAACAACAAAAACAATATATCGCTAACTTAAGTTATGCCAACGATTTTCTGGCTACCACCGACACTGCATTATCACAGGCCAAAACTCTATCTGATACCGCTTATGATAAAGCCATGGATTCCATTGGCCAAAGTGGTGATATTTCTTCTGGCAATGCTGTGGTTGTCGATCAGCTTATTGACCAGCTACTGACGATTTCCAATATGACTTCTCGTGGTGCCTATATATTTGGGGGGCAGTATTCTACCCGTCAGCCTTTTGAATCCAGTAATAATGGTATCCTTTATACTGGCAGCCTCAATGAAAAATCAACCAGGGTTGCTCCTGGTCATATGGCAGAGTTTTCTGTCGACGGTAATAACGTCTTTGGTGCTCTTTCGTCCCAGGTAGTTGGCACAGCCGACTTAAATCCTGAAGTGTCTGCTGACACTTTGATTTCCGATCTTAGCGGTGCACTTAATCATGGTATTAGAAAATCAACTATTCTCATATCTGATGGCACCGATACCACCGCTGTTGATTTGAATAATTGTATTACCGTTGGAGATATTGTTAATAAAATTAATGCTAATGTTCCTGCCGGTGTAACTGCTTCTATTTCAGCTTCCGGCATTGATATTACTTCTGCTTCAGGAACTCTTACAATCAACGAACTCGGTTCAGGCACCATCGCCAGAGACCTTGGCATATATCAGCCAACCTCTGCAGGTGCTACCGTAACAGGCCAGGACGTCGATGCTCGCTTAACGCTAAATACGTCAGTTTCATCACTTGACGCTGGCGGGGCGGGCATCGACTTGACTTCTGGCTTGCATATTGTCAATAGTTCTGTTCCTGATATTGGAGCTCTGGATATTTCTACCTGTGTCACTGTTGGCGACATCATTAACAAAATTAATGATGCTGGACTTGGTGTCAGAGCCGTTATTAATGATGCTGGCGATGGGATTAATGTCTTCAATCAGCTCAGCGGCTCAACCATGACTATCGGGGAAAATGGCGGAACTACCGCTTCTGACCTTGGTATTCGTTCAATGAATGGCGCAACTTCACTGTCAGCATTAAATGGCGGAACAGGTGTTGGTGTCGATACTGATGCTGTCAAAGATGATGGCAATGGTATTATTCAGATTACTGATCGCAATGGCACTACTTATGATATCAATCTGAGCAGTGCTAAAACTGTCCAGGATGTCATCGACCAGATCAATACCGTAACTGGCGTTGCTGTAACTGCCAGTTTGACTACCAATGGCAATGGTATTGAATTGACCGATGCTACTGGTGGTGGTGGAACTTTTTCATGTACCACAATCAGTGAAAATGGCCAACATGTTGCCGAGCAACTAGGACTGGAAAAATCGGTTAATTCCAATACTATCACTGGTGATGATGTTTCCGGTGTTCAGCCTGAAGGGATTTTTTCCCACTTAATGGAGCTTTCGGCAGCTATGAAAATTGCAGATAAAGATGCCAGAGATGCTGCGATCACTGCTGCCGCTGAAAAAATAGATACTGATCGTACCAATATCATAAACTATTATGGCCAGGTTGGCTCAATGGCCCAAACCATCAACCAGCGAACCACCCATATGGAAGATAATGCCTTGGCTACTGAAACCCTGCGGTCTGATATTAGAGACATCGACTTTACCGAAGCGACTACTCGCTATCAGAATTTATATACTGCATTGCAGGCTAATTTGCAAACCGGAAGTAATCTGGCGAGCTTGACGTTGCTGGATTTTCTCAGATAATTATGAATTTTAATTGTAATAAAATATTTTTCATCCAAAAGCTGATATCGTATTTAGCTAATAAGATTAATTATGTACATGGAGGTACAAGACCATGAGGGTCAACACTACAAGATTTGGAGAAATCGAAATTGATCAACAGCGTATTATGAATTTCCCTAAGGGGGTGCTCGGCTTCCCGGATAATTCACTTTATGCCTTGTTGCAAACTAACAATGATGGCAGTTTCTTTTGGCTTCAGTCGATTGAAAGGCCTGAATTAGCTTTTGTTGTTTGCGACCCTGTGCTTTTCATTCCTGATTATCAGGTCCCTGTCAAAGGTGATGAATTGCAACAGATCGATCTGGACAGCCTTAAAAACGCTCAGATTCTTATTATTGTTAATAAAGTTGGCAAATCGCTGACTGGTAATCTGCAAGGCCCATTGGTTATTAATGTCAATAATCGTCAGGGCAAGCAGCTGGTTCTTTCAGAAAAAAAATACAGCACTCGTCACCCTCTCATGGAGCTGCCCGCCAGCAGTGAAAAGCAAGTCTGCCAGACTGCTTAATATTGGGTCGTATTAGTTGCTCATTGCGGCAGCTATCCCATAATGCCGTTGCTAAACGGTTCCATGAGACAAACAGGCTTTTCGTCTGTTGCATTGCCTCTAAGCGGGCAAAGGAGATTGACATGCTGGTACTAAGTAGACAGAAAGACCAGACAATTATGATCGGTGATAATATAGAAATCACCGTTGTAGATATACGTGGCGACAAAGTCAGAATCGGCATAACAGCCCCGACTGAAATCCCTGTTCATCGAAAAGAAGTTTATGATGCGATCAAAGAAGAAAATAAACAGGCCGCCAACGTCAATATCGATGACTTAAATAATATCGGAAAATAATTGTTACTGTAAAAAACAATAAATAAAATAACAAACTGTGTCACGTTTTTCGTGCCGGATCAAACCGGATTCAATCAAGGACGATTGTGTACACTCTCCTATTTGGCTAGATGCCGCCGCATGATGCGGTTTTATCACGGAGGATTCAGTTATGACTAGAATTAATACTAATGTTGCGGCTTTATCAGCACAAGCGAATTTGAATCGTGCTAATCAAGGCATGAACACAACTTTGCAAAGGCTATCCAGTGGCCTGCGAATCAATAAAGGTGCTGATGACCCTGCCGGTCTGATCGCTTCAGAAACGCTGCGATCGGAGATGGCTTCGATTACTTCGGCTATCGATAACTCCCAAAGGGCTTCAAATGTTATCGCTACCGCCGAAGGTGCATTGTCGGAAGTTGCTGCGCTTTTGATTACAATCAAAGAGCTTACTGTCGAAGCGGCTAATACCGGTGCGATTAGCCAGACAGAAATCGAAGCTAATCAATTGCAGGTAGATTCCGCTATTGAAAGTATCTCGCGTATTTCCAATGCTACTACTTTCGCCGGCATGCATTTGCTCAATGGAAATATGGGTTATGTTACCTCTGGTGTTGATAGCACTCAAATTGGTTCACTGGATATTTATGGTGCCCAAATCGGCGATTTGTCTTATCTGCCAGTTACCATCTCTGGTGTACTTTCAGCTCAACGTGGTATATTAGAATATGCCAGTGCCGACACTACCAGTTCCGTTACTCTGGAAATCGCATCAAACAGAGGTGTCGAAGTCTTCAATTTTGTTTCAGGCTATAAATCTTCCAGTATGCTCGATGCTATCAATGCTGTTACCGACGCAACCGGGGTCATTGCCGAATATATTGACCCTGCAAATAAAATTCTTGGCATACAATTCAAAAGTGTTGATTATGGCACTGATGCATATGTTTCGGTCCGGGCATTGCCAAGCAGTAATCAGCCTTTCCCTGTTGAAGATGTCGATGGCAATACCACTCAACGTGATGTCGGGCGTGATATTGTCGCTACCGTAAATGGTGCCGTCACAACTGGTAAGGGCCGGGAAATCACTCTCAATACCACCAGCTTAGACCTTAATATGACCCTGGATGCCAGCTTCGGCAGTGGCTCCAGCTCAACTTTCGACATTACTGGTGGCGGGGCGATGTTCCAGTTAGGCCCTCACATTAATTCATCTGAACAAACTAATATTGGTATCAATTCGATTGCTGCCAGTCAATTAGGCCGTAATGACCTGGGCTTTCTCAATGAAGTTTCTACTGGCGGAGCCTATTCTTTAGTTAATGGTCAAACCTCCAGCGCCGCCGATATTATCGAACAGGCCATCAGTCAAATCTCAATTATGCGAGGTAGACTGGGGGCATTTGAGAAAAATACCCTGCAAACTAATATGAATTCGTTGAATATTACCTTGCAAAATGTGACTTCTTCGGAGTCGGCTATTCGTGATGCTGATTTTGCTGCCGAAACGGCCAATATGACCAGATCGCAGATATTAGTCAATGCTGGAACTTCAGTTTTGGCAATTGCTAATCAGACTCCACAGTCGGTGCTGTCATTATTACAGGCGTAAATAAACATCCGATAACTTTGTAGTTATCGAAAAAAATACACTAATATGTTTTTTTCTGGCATTGCATCTATGGCGATTCCGGGGTCACCGTCCATGACCCCGGACGCCTGATGCAAGAAAAAATCTTCCGTGACAAGGCATGACTTTCGTCCAGTTATGCCTTGTTCTTTTTTAAATTTCTATCATTTTACCATTTATTCAGCTTAATCGCCTTAATCAGGCTTTTACAATAACCCTGTCTTATCGGACCATCTTAAAGCAATTTGTAATAATTGTTCTTTTTTTTGTTTTATTATATTGACGTTAAAATTTAGCATTAACCCTTCTATTCCTATTTTTTCAATTAACAGGAAAACTCGTCAATACCCTTTATCTGTGTCGCAAACAGCATATTCGGATTGCTGTTAGTCCTATATGTTATTTTACTTAATATTTATGGGACTTGCAGATTCTATTTGCTTAAAATAAATTTCATCCCATTATTTCCCCAACCAGTCCCATAAACTATTGCAATTCTTATTCTCTAAAGTAGCCATATTGGCTTGACGATGTTATTCGTGAAGCATAAGGCATCTGATGGAAAAGGATGTTATACGTTAAAGCTGTTTTTATCAATGCTCTTATTTGTACGAGCAATTGCTTCACTGGAGGATCTCGCTTATGGAATAAAATGAAAAATTCATCTAATGTCAGATACATATTTGGCAGAAGATATAAATAAGTATTTTTATGTTGTTTTACAAAATTTGAAGAAAATGAATTAAAACCCTGGTGCAACGAATGACAAATTAAAACGGTTATGCAGAAAACCATTAATAAATGATACTAATGTCAAACGTAAAAAAATAGTTGCACCTAACAAGCCCTCTAGGAGGTATAAACATGAGCAGAATAAACACCAATGTATCAGCACTGATCAGCACGCGTATCTTAAATGATAACAACGCGTCAATGAACAAGTCTCTGGAAAAGCTTAGCACAGGTCTTCGAATCAATCGTGGTTCAGATGATCCTGCTGGCTTGATCGCATCTGAAAACATTCGCAAGCAGATCGCTGGTACCGAAACCGGTATCAAAAATGCGAACCGTGCGATTAATGTTGTCGGTACCGCAGAAGGTGGTCTATCTGAAATTTCAGATATGCTAATCGAAGTTCAATCACTTCTTGGCGAAGCAGCTAATAGTGGCGGTATGAGCCAGGACGAAATCGATGCTAACCAACAGCAGGTAGATTCAATCCTTAATAGTATTGATCGTATCGCTAACTCAACCGAGTTTGAAGGCATGAAACTTCTTAATGGTAACAAAGCTTACACTGCTTCGGCAACAACAGCTAATGCTGCTAGAGTTTCTGACCAGACTATCAATGCAGCTAAATTGATTGATGGCGCTACAATGGCAGTTACCGTAGATATTACAACTTCGGCACATAATGGCGTTGTTAGAATTTCTGGTGATGGCGGTGCAGTTAAAGTATCAGGTACTGGCGGTGCCGATGGCGGTTCTATTACACTGCAAATCGGGTCTTCTCGTGGTACCACGCAGCTAACTTTCGCTGATCAAACAGCTTTTACCGCGATGTCAACAGCCATTAATGCTGTTACTGAAATAACAGGCGTTTCTGCTAAGATCAGTGGCGGCGAACTTACTCTTCATAGCGTCGATTTTGGTTCTGATGCATATGTATCTGTTGAAGTTCTAAATGAAACTCTTACCGGTACTACCGCATTGGATTTTGTTGGTGGATCAGCTCTCTCAACAGGTTCCTCATTGAAGGATTATGGCCAGGATGCTGTTGCAAATATTAATGGTACAGCTGCTACCGCAGATGGTAAGAAACTTACTATTCGTACCGCTATGCTTGATGCTGAAATTGAATTGACTGCTGCTGCAGCTCAGCAAACGGCTGCTGACTATGTATTTAATATTACTGGTGGCGGTGCTGATTTCTCAATCGGTTCATCAGTAGATGCAATCGGTTTGGAATCTCTTGGTATACAGGATGTTTCCAGTGCTTCTCTTGGTGATAGCAATGGCAAGATCAATACCTTAAAATCAGGTGGAGCAAATGCTCTCAGTGGCACAAATCTCTACACCGCTCAGCGTATTGTTGATGCGTCTATCAAAGATATCTCTAAATTGCGTGGCCGTCTGGGTTCATTCCAGAAGAATACTTTGGAAAAGACCATTAATTCACTGACAATTACAAATGAAAATCTATATGCTGCGGAATCTGCTATCCGTGATACAGACTTTGCATCAGAAACTGCTAAGCTTACTCGTTCGCAGATTCTTGTTCAATCTTCAACGAATGTTTTGGCTCAGGCAAACCAGGCTCCTCAGAATGTTTTGAGTCTGCTGTAAAAATTACTTCATACCCTTTAGGGTATTGTTTGATGTTAGTATCTGGCTCGGTGAGGTTCCTGTCTCAGTTGTTATTACAACTCTGGCAGGAACCTTGCCACACCAGTTTCTGATATTTACCCGTAACCCAGGCGGGTTTTTTCTTGCGCATTTACATATCTGTAGAGACAAGGCATGCCTTGTCTCTAAAACCGTCCCAACTCCCATCCGATACACTATAACCACAAGCGTCAACGCGTGGACGACAAGAATAGATTCATCGCCTGCTCGCCGTCTGACACAAGTCGCATTTACACCTCAATCTAATGGCCTAATCTTTAGTCTTGACAAAGCGATACCTTAGTTATAGGACTTGTTTATACTGTTTTTGACAATTTTTTCAATACTGCGAGTATTTTACTGTAAAAAAAAACTTAAAAATTTCTCTCAAGTCCGAATAATTTTACGTCCGGTTATTATACAGCAAATAATTAATTTTTTCTGTATATTTCGTTCCCTAAGTAGCTGTTAATAAACACTTTACATCATTTGGGGCTAACGTCCCCCCTTACGTCCCATATCCATCTTTTTAGACCAATAACAATATTTTTTAAAATATTATCGCTCCTGACCTAAAGTTTTTAACTGGAATTTGTCGAATATCAAAAGGCAACATAAGACAATAAATTTATTACGGGCAAAGGATATGCCCAACAATGATTTGTCTTATCTTAAACGAAAGTGAATTGGAAACCAGAGTTAGACTAGGCTAGTCTATGGTTTCCAGGCGAAACGGATTTTTGCAACGGAGTTGCTGGCCTTTTGTCATTTCATTACGCTTCTTATACGAAGCGCCGACCTTGGGTCGGTTTCGATGTTATTCGAGGTTGAACCTCGTACCCATCTTAATTTTTCTCTTATGATTGAATGAATTTACGTGGATTGTTTTATGTATAGACAATTCGGTTAGATGATCTTTATTTGCGGCATCAGGACGACGGGATTACGTGATCTCGCGTCGCAGATAGAATTCCAAAACGGACATTTGGGATTTATGGTCATCAGGTTTGAACTAGACCTTATTCCAGGACGCAATTTGGTAGGGTCTGAATGTAACAGGTGAGCTTTAGAAACTTGCCTTGTCACGGAGGATAAGCCATGTCACGTATTAACACTAACATAGCTTCTATGAACGCGATGAGCTCGCTCGTTGCAAACAACAAGGATCTCTCAACTAGGCTCGGACGCTTGTCTTCTGGCTTGAGAATCAATGCTGGAAAAGATGATCCCGCTGGTCTGATCGCTTCGGAAAACTTACGTTCCGAAATGTCAGGACTTCAAGCTGGTATCAACAATTCCACCAGAGCTTCTTCTGTCATTGCGACAACTGAAGGTGCCCTAAATGAGATTTCCGCACTGCTTGTTGATATCAGGGGTCTGCTGGTCAACAATGCCAACACCGGTGGCTTAAGTCAGGAAGAGCTTGACGCTAATCAGCTCCAGGTTGACTCGGCCATCAATACTATTCAGCGTATCTCGAACGCTACCGAGTTTGAAGGTATCAAACTTCTTAATGGTAATCTCGATTATGTCGTTGACAAGAGTGCTCTCGCTGAAGCTGCTGTTGAAGAACTCCATGTAAATAAAGCATTATTGATTGATGGTGCTGCGATGGAAGTCAATATCAGCCAGTCAGTCTCAGCACAAACCGGTTTAGCATATTTTAATGGATCAGGTACATCTACCACTGCTATGACTATACAGATTGGTTCAGGCAAAGGTACTACTGAATTAACTTTTGCTGCTGGGACCAAAAATTCAGCTATGGTTACTGCCATTAATAATGTTAAAGAAGTCACAGGTATCTCAGCCAATATTTCAGGTGGTGGTGCAACTGACTATATCACTTTAGCTTCTGTAGATTTTGGTACTGATGCTTATGCTAGCGTTGAGATTCTTTCCGGTCAGCAAAGTGGTGCCAGTGATGGCGTTGTTCTTGAAGCGACCGTCGGTGGTGCAGCTGAGGATACTGTGAAAGATTATGGTGTCAATGCTATTGCGACCATTAATGGCTCACAAGCTATTGCTGATGGCAAGATGCTGAAAATTAGAACATCTATGCTGGATGCTGAAATTGATCTTACCAATGCAGCAGCTCTTTCGGGTGGCTGGTCAGCTAGTTTCGATATTACTGGCGGTGGTGCTGATTTTGCCATCGGCTCTAAGGTTGATGCCATCAATATGGAATCCATTGGTATTATGAGTGTAGCCCCATCTCAGCTGGGTAATGCTGCTGATGGTTACCTTAATACACTTAAAACAGGTGCTTCCAATTCGCTGGTTGGTGATAATCTTTTCACTGCTCAAAGAATTGTCGATAGTGCCATCAAAGATATAAGCACGTTGCGTGGTCGACTTGGTGCCTTCCAAAAGAACACCCTCGACACCAACATTAACAGTTTGACGGTTACCTTAGAAAATGTAACCGCTTCAGAGTCAGCTATTCGCGATGCAGATTTTGCAGCTGAAACTGCAGCCATGACCAGGGCTCAAGTCCTGCAACAGGCTAATACTTCTGTTCTTTCGATAGCTAACGCTGGTCCGCAGAGCGTCCTGGCGCTGCTTGGCTAATAACGACTCGCTTTGGAGAAATTCATGCAGAGTCTGTGTTTAGCCATGCCGACTCCGCTTAAACTCCGCAGTTATTGTGGGTTTCTCCGAGTTGTTAAGCTGGCAGTGTACCTTATCGGATCCGGTCCGTCAGGCCAGATGGGACCTGATCCAGCCGAGATAGGCAGGATAAATGGTGCGGAGCTGTTGATGAAAACTGCTGCTCGGCAGATAAATTGAGTTTTGTTGGCGGACAAAACTCTCGATAGGCCCGGGCCTCCAGTAGGCAGTATTATACAGGTTTTTCCTGATAATGCAATACCTTCTGTGAGGCCCAGGGTCTTTTTGACCTTTTGGCCTGCAACTTTTATCGCCATTTCTTTAAGAACTTCATCACTTTATTCTCATTTTCCCTTTTTTTATCACAAATTTATAGCTATGGGACGTAAGTAGAGTCCGATAACTTTCGTGGGTTTTTCTTGATTATTTTATCAAATATTTATGGTTATTTGATTTTGTGGATCAAACAATCATCTTATCCACGAGTTATCCACAAGATAAGGTACGCCAAAGGGCAGTTTATTACCACTTTTTGACATATTTTTACATAAAAAGTCACAAAAAAACTTAAAGTCCTATAAAAAAACGTCCGGTAATTCGAGTTTTCCTCAAGTTATATCTGAATATTTACGATAATTACTAACAGACGGCATTGTCAAGCGGAGGATAATGCGCGTAAATATGGGCTGGTTTTATGAGGGGGGACCCCTGATAAACCGGAATATAGCCCTGCAAAAATGTAACGCAGACCTTTAATGTGGTATTTCCAATAGCACATGGGCCTGTATAGAGGACTTGGCTATGGGTACCTTTAGTAGTGGTGTTGGTTTGGTTTCTGGATTTGATATTCAGAGCTATGTCGATCAGATAATGGCAATTGAAGGTCGCACCAGGGATCAGGTGCAGAACCGAAAAGATGATTTATCTACTCAGCAGGAAGCTTTAATGAAGCTTCAAGCCGAGGTGATGGCTGTACAGCTATCGGCAGCCAACTTCAATAAACAATCAATTTTTGAACAAAAGATAATGACTTCATCTGATGAAGAGGCCTTGACAGCTACTGCGACTAAATACGCCGTTGAGGGTAATTATAAGTTAAATGTAGTTCAGTTAGCAAGTTATAACAATTTGGTGTCGCGCGGCTTTGCTTCGATGGATACTGGTATTGGAACTGGTACGTTAAGTTTTGAGATTGGCAAGGGACAGGTCGCAAAGCCAACGGATCTGGGTTTACTTAATGGTCAACAGGGTGTTCAACGGGGAAAAATCAAAATTACCGATCGGGCCGGCAATTCATCGCAAATCGATTTGACAACTGTTCTGGATGTGCAGGATATTCTCGATAAAATCAATGAAAATGATGATATTAAGGTAAAAGCTTCGGTTTCCGGTGGTCATATTGTGCTGGAAGATTACTCTGGCGGTACCAGTGATCTTGCTGTAAATGAAGTTGGCAATGGCCATACCGCAGAAGATTTGGGTATATTAGGTTCATCTTCAGTCAATAAACTGCAAGGCAGTGATATACTTTATATTAGCAACTCAACTCAGTTATCACTTCTAAATGATGGCAATGGTATTCGAGGGATTGGTGATGGTTTAGATGACCTGGCATTTACCCGAGCCGATGGTCAGGTTTTAGAAGTTGAACTTCGCGATACATTATATGAAATAGCTGGCAGTAATGGGGAAAACAGTCAAAATTCTAATTTGTTACGATCTTTGAATCGTGGCGCAGGTGTTCGTGCGGGTGAATTTCGGATAAAAGACCGTAATGGCAGCTTTTTCACGGTGGAAATCACCGAGGCGATGGCTGAAAGTGGCAGTCTGGGCGATCTTAAAAATATAATTGAACAAACTGCTAGCGAAAAAGGTATGGATTTGACGGTTTCATTTAACAGTTTGGATCATATCGAAATAAGAGACAATAGTAAACCAACAGAGTCCACTACTGATGGTGAACGTAACAGTAATTTTATCATAGAAGATATTGATGGTTCGCTGGCGGCTAAAGATCTTGGAATAGTGAAAAATATTGCTGGTGAAAAGATTACTGGTAGCCAAATATGGTATATGGATACTGTTGAAGATGTGATAAATTCGGTCAATAATCATTGGGAAAATCGCGATGGCGGTATTACTTTAGATATAAATAGTGATCAAACAGGATTTGTGGCAACTGATTATACGGGCAACCCGCGTACATCAAGCATACAAATTGGTATTCCTGAGGGCACTAATGGTAAAGCGGCGTTAGATTTGGGTCTTATTACCCCTGAAAATCATGAAGGGGTGGTTTTTGAAGGTTCCAGTTTAATTTCCGGATTAAATACAGTTATGCTAAAGAGTCTCAATGGTGGCACCGGCGGGAATCCTGAATCTGGTTTGTATGGAATCAGTGCCGAAACTGAAATGGGCATAGTTTCTTTTTCTGATCATGCTGGCAATGAGGTAGAACTTGATTTTGCTGGTATTGATACATTGACAGGAGTGATTGAAAAGATTAACAGCGCAGCGAATACTACAGGCATCATCGCTGCTTTTAATGATGATGGCACTGGTATTGTCCTGACGGATAATTCAATCGGTACAAATAATATGGTTATAGCTGATACCAGCGGTGACCTGGCGACTGAGTTAAATTTTGCAATTGATACCGCATCAGCTTCCATTGATAGCAATGGCAAAACAGTTGCATTTACCGACCGGGATGGTAATCAGGTGGAACTTGATTTTGCCGGGACAGTTACGCTGCAGGATGTTATTGACAGAATAAACAGTGATGACAATACGACTAATATAACAGCTGAGATAAATTCCAGCGGCAATGGGATTATATTAAAAGATTCATCGACAGGTAATGGCGATATGGCCGTTGCTGATATTGATAATAGTATTTTTGCCACAAATCTTAATATCACAGGCAGTCTTGCATCCAATAGTATAAATTCAGGGAATCTGCAGTTGCAATATGTTTCCGAGGCCAGTGAGCTGGGTGATTTAAGGCAGGGTCAGGGAATATCTCGAGGTAAGTTTGAAATTACCGATGGCCTGGGTAATAAAGCGGTTATTGACCTGCAAAAAGATGGGTTGGAAACTGTTGGCGATATCATAAAACAGATAAATTTAAATACCACCAAGATTAAAGCCCGCATAAATGACAATGGCGATGGTATTATCCTGGAAGACTTTTCCGAGGGTGATACTCTGCTGGCAATGAAAATAAAAGATACCGTGGGCAATGTTGCGAAGGAACTGGGTTTTCTTGCGAATAGCGCTAAGCTGGATGATGAGGGCAAATATTATATTGATGGCTCTTATGAAGTAAAAATCGAGGTTGGCGGAGGTGATTCTATCCAGGATATTATGGATATGGTGAATCGCACCGATATGGGTGTGAAAGCTACTGTTGTAAATGATGGTCAAAACTATCGTTTGAATTTCATATCTGAGATCAGCGGAGAAGCTGGTAATATATATATGGATACAGGCGGCACAACCCTGAAAGTTGACACTTTGCAGAATGGAAAAGATGCCATCATTCTTATGGGTGACGAATCCAATGAACATCCGATGCTGATTAGAAGTTCCGATAATGTGGTGAAAGAGGCAATCAAAGGTGTAACGCTTGACCTGGCCAAAGCTGGTACCGGAACAATAGAGCTGGGAGTAAAGCAAAATATCGAAGGTGTTGTCTCGTCAATAGCTAGTTTTGTCGAAGCTTATAACGCTGTAATGACAGATATTAGTGAATTGACAAAATTTAATGTAGAAACATATGAGAAAGGCATCCTTTTTGCCGATAATAATGTTAGTAATGTAAAAAATTCGATGATCAATATGATCCAGCGAACGATTAGTGGATTGACAGGCGATTATAATCGATTATCTTCGATAGGTGTGACATTTGCTTCGGCAGGTTCTGAAACCGGAACCGATGCATCAGGAAAGACAGTTTCTTATGCTGTTGCAGGCAGTTTGAAAATAAAATTTGACGATTCTGTTTTCCGAGAGGCTTTTGCGGCTGATGCTGATGCGGTGGCAGAATTGTTCACTAAGACCGATGTAGGGGTGGGCGATTATATAGCCGACAAGCTGGAAAGTATCGCCAGTACTTCAATGTCCAGTACATTGAAAAATGCCTTGGAAACTATGAGTTCACAACAGAAAATGTATGATAGTCGAATTGAATACTTAGAAGACGTGTTATCCACCAAGGAAGATCGGATGTACACACAGTTTTATGCCATGGAAGAGGCAATCGCAAAATTGCAGAGTCAGCAGTCATCAATATCAAATATTGGGCCACTTCAGCTCAATGATTAAAAATAGATGAATATTGCTGATACAAAAAAGAGAATTAGATTCTATGGACAATCAGACATCAACGACATCCAATCAATATCTTAAAACTAAAGTTATGACGGCATCTCCTGAAGAGCTTCAGATGATGCTTTATGATGGGGCGATTCGCTTTGCGCAACAGGCTCGTCAGTCGATAGTAGATAAAGAGATAGAAAATAGTTATAAATTATTGACGAAAACGCAGAAAATTGTGTTGGAGCTATCGAATTCGATGCGTGATGAGATTTCCCCTGAAACTTGCGCACAGATGCGGGCACTGTATTTGTACTGTTATGAAAGACTGGTAACAGCTAATATGAGTCGTGATATTGAGCCATTAGATGAGGCTATCAAGATTCTTATTCATATACGTGAAACATGGTGCATGTTGATGGATAAGCTCAAAGAAGAACGTGGCCAGGAACAAGAGAATCTGGCTATGTCACAATTCAACAGTGAGTTGGCGGCAATGGGCGTGGGTTCGAGTTTTAGCTGCGATGGGTAGAAGTTAAGAGTTAACAGTTGATTTCCCAAGGGGCAATTATGATTGTCCCTTGCCACCCATCTGGTGCTACCTTTTTAAATTATAAAACGATTATTTAACCCTCAATTTCATATTGAGGGTTTTCTTTATCCCTTATTTCCTTTCCTATAATATAATAGCTAAATATTGGAATAATATCCTATATTTAGCCGTTAATAGTAATGGGGTACCGTTGCGTCTGTGTGGTCACCCAAATGCATCACCAATATTGCATGAAAGAGAAGAAAATATGGATAAAAAACATATAATTTCATTTATGGCATTTTTGTTTTTGGTTGGCTATGGTTCAAAACTGTATGCTGATGAAAATGACTGGATGATATATCTGGGCGACCAGACAGCCAAAAAAGCACCGCGAAAATCGGTAAGTGCCGCCGAGGCATTGGCGCCATTGCCCTTGCCTGCTACGCCTTTGCGTCGTACGGAGAGGAAAACGCCGCCCCAGCCTGATTATCTGATTGGTAAGGTGATCTGGGGTAAAGACGCTACTTTTACTGATTCTTCGGGTGATAAATTGAAAATTGCGGACTGGAATTTGTGCCCGACAGATTTGGAACGATTTATTGACAATGCCCGCAAGCTGCAATTGCCTTATCACTGGTGCAATATCAATTTAGGTGATTTTCATTATGATCCGCAGCAGTTGCCATCGCTGTTATTTAGCGGGGTTAGAACGGTTCGGTTGAGTCCTGAGCAAAACAAGGCATTGCGGCAATATGTGTTAAATGGCGGGATGATAATATTTGATTCGATAGCAGGTTCGCCATATTTTAATTCTTCGGCTATAAAATTGACAGGTGAGATTTTTCCCGAATGTCAAATTCGAGATATACCGGCGGATCACCCGCTGTATCATATATTTTTTGATTTGGAAAAAGTTTCGGTTAAAGGGCAAGCGGCATCATTGCCAAAACTGCAGGGTATATATGTTGGTTCGCGGGTAGCGATTTTGATTTCTCCGGTGGGTTTAGGTTGTGGGTGGAATCGCAATATTTCACGGGTGGAAACTCTTAAACAAGCCAGTTATTATGATCAGCAGACCGCAGCGAAAATAGGGCTGAATATTGCTGGTTATATTGTAGGTTATGCCGAAGCGGGAGTGGTTGAGGGCCGGCCTGAGATATTTGGCCTGGCAGATAAAACCCCAACTGATGAATTTGTTTTCGCCCAGATAAAACATGAAGGTTCGTGGAATGTGCATCCCGGGGCGGCTTCGGCATTGCTGATGAAAATGCGGAAGAATACTTCTGTTACGGTTAATCTGAAGCGGGCGGCGGTTGATTTAGACAAAGATGATATTTCGGTATATCCATTTTTATATATGACGGGTCTGGATGATTTTAAGTTATCGGAAAAAGGTGTTGGGCGTCTGAAACAATTTATCAATAATGGTGGGGTCTTGTTGATTAATAATGGGTTGGGATTGTCGAGTTTTGATATTGCGGTGCGGCGGGAACTGAAAAAAGTAATAGGGGATTCGCAGCTGCAGAAAATTCCGATAGATCATCCTTTGTATAATTGTCTGTTTCAGATTGACAAGGCTAATTATTCGCCGGCATTGCAGAAAGAAAAGTTGACGGTACCCAGTTTGATGGGGCTGAGCGTTGGTGGTAAGTTGGCGGTGATTTATAGTCCATATGACCTGGAAGCAGGGTGGCTGGAAGTTTATTATCCATTGATAAGAAGCTATCAGCCTTTGAGTTCGCAAAAAATCGCAATGAATATAATAATGTATTTAATGACGCAATAATTTTGTGTCTTTTGTATAGGAGTAAATATGTCCGAGAAAATTATCACGATTGAATGTCCCGGTTGTCAGAAAAATTATGATGTGCTGGAATCAGCAATTGGTCAGAATGTTCGATGTCAGTGTGGCCATACGTTTGATATAACCAGTAATCTTGTAGCTAGTGAAAGAAATCAGCAAAGTCTATCGGATTTGACCAGCCAGGCGGCAAGTGTCAGTAAGGCGGCAGAAAACGTCAGGTTGGCTCCTGCGGTGAATCCGGCGGATTCGATTAAGCATTTAGCTCAGGCACGTCAGGAAATAATTGCTCAGCTTAGCAAGATAATCGTAGGTCAGTCAGAGGTGATTGACCAGATATTGACGGCATTTTTTGCAAAAGGGCATTGCCTGTTGATGGGTGTACCGGGTCTGGCTAAGACGCTGATGGTTCATTCGCTGGCAGAGACTTTGCATTTGAATTTTCGACGTATACAGTTCACTCCGGATTTGATGCCAACGGATATTACCGGGACAAATATTTTGGAAGAGGATTCGCAGACGGGTCAACGTTTTTTTAATTTTCATAAGGGTCCGGTATTTTGTAATGTTTTGCTAGCTGATGAAATAAATCGAACGCCACCTAAGACTCAGGCGGCTTTGCTGGAGGCTATGCAGGAACATAAAGTAACAGCAGCGGGAACGACTCATACATTAGAAGAACCATTTTTGGTTTTGGCGACGCAGAATCCATTGGAGCAGGAAGGGACATATCCACTGCCAGAAGCGCAGCTGGATAGATTTTTGTTTTTGGTGAAAATTGATTATCCAAATCTTGAAGAAGAGCAGAAGATTTTGCTATCAACGACTGGTCTTGGGCCGGCGAAGCTGGATGCTAAACTGGATCGGGAATCGATTTTGCATTATCAGGAGCTGGTTCGACAGGTTCCGGTCAGTGACCATGTGGCAAGCTATGCGGCGCGGCTGGTTCGGGCATCTCGGCCACAATCAGATGAGGCACCGGAATTTATTCGTAACTGGGTACGTTTTGGCTGTGGGCCGCGGGCCGGTCAGTCATTGATATTGGCGGCCAAGTCGCATGTGGTGTTGAATGGCCGGGCTAATATTTCCTGTGATGATATAAGGAAGTTTGCATTGCCAGTGATGCGGCATAGAATGATATTGAATTTTTCAGCGATATCGGAAGGCTTGAATACCGATGATGTAATTGAGAAATTGATGGAAACCATAGCCGAAGCTTAGGGTGTAATGAATGATTGTAGCGAAAGGGTATGATTTATCTGGCAGAGCCACTACTAAAGCCTTGTGCTGTATAATCTAATTGGCAGACAAAAAGGACAAGCTCAATTGTTATGAGTATAACAGGTTATAAATTTTTGCGTCCTGAACTGGCTGAGCGACTGCGTTCGGCGGAGGTGACTGTACGTCGCAGCATGGACGGTTCGCATCAGGGTATGCATCATTCATCGGCGTTTGGTTCATCGGTAGAATTTGCGGAATATCGGGAATATCAGCCGGGTGATCCGATTAATCTTATTGATTGGCCAGTTTATGCCCGTAGCGATAAATATGTGATTCGTCAATATCACGAAGATGTCAGTATACGATGTTTCATTCTGCTGGATATATCCCAGTCGATGCAGTATCAGCATAAAGGGTCGATGTCAAAAATGGATTTTGCCTGCCATTTAGCTGGTGGGTTGATGTATATGCTTACCGGCCAGGGCGATACGGTTTCGCTGATGACATTTGATTCTAAACTTCGAGATCATTTTGAGCCATCCGGTTCATTTGCTCATTTGCGTCCGATGTTGGAGCATTTGGAAAAGATAGAATCAAAACAGCAGAGCGATATTGAATCTTCATTGCATTTGGCAGCAGAGCTGATTAAAGGCAAGGCGATGGTTGTGGTTATTTCTGATTTACTGGAAGAGCCGGATTTGATACGGCGGGGGATTGATCATCTTTATCATGATGGCAAGGACTTGACAGTTTTTCATGTTTTGGATCCTGGTGAGCTTAGTTTGCCGGATCATGGGATGGTCGATGTGGTTTCGATGGAAACTAATGAAAAAATAATGGTTGATTTGCGTCAGGTTCGCAATGATTATCTTCAGCAGGTTCGGCATTATATGAATGAGATTCGCAGCCATTGCACTGACCGGCGGGTATATTATCATATAGCCCGGACTGATCTGGAAATTCATGATGTATTGTTGGCCAGGAGTTCGAAGAAATGATCTTTTCGGCTATGACATTTTTGTATTTGCTGCCATTAGCGGTTTTGCCGGTGGTGTTTCATTTTTTGTTGAGGCAGAAACGCAAGAAGCTGATGTTTTCGACTTTGATGTTTTTTCATCGTACCGATCCGCGTTTACATCGTCGGCAAAAATTGCGGCGGATATTGCTTTTGATTTGTCGTATGCTGCTGATCGCATTTTTGCTTTTGGCTTTGTCCCGTCCAATGATTCAGGGTAATATTGGCAGTGATACTGATTTGCCTGTTGTGATCATAATAGATAATTCGGCATCGATGGCCGGACCAGCCGACAGCGGCCATAATAAACTCCAGTTGGCAATTGATGGTGCTCGTAATATAATTAATACTTTGCCGGAAAATACTCAGGCGGGGATAATGCTGACGGTTGATGATGAGCAAATTCCGAATATTAATAGTTTGACTACTGATCGACTGGGGATGTTGGCGGCCCTTGACAGCATAACCCCAACGGCAGCAACCGGGAGCCCGGCAAAGGCAATAAATAAGGCTGACCGTTTGTTGACAGCCGGGCCGGTTGGGGCAGGTATGGTGCATGTTTTTACGGATATGCAGGATAGTGAATTTGCCAGAGCTGCTGATTTTAAGAATGCTGCATCACTGGAGACATCGCTGGTTTTACATCGTATCGCCACGGTTGAAAATGAGATATCGAATATATCGATCAAGAATATTCAATTGCCAAATCAGCGTATTTTGCCTAATCATACTTATTATGTTGGTGTGGTTTTGCAGAATCAGGATTATGACCCGGTAACGGTGCAGCTTAGAGCTGTTTCAAGTACCGATGAGGTTTTTACCCACAATATAACTTTAGGTAGGAAACAAATTTCTACCGTGCCGATTGAGCTGACACCAGAGGCGCCGGGTGCTTATACACTTGATATAAAAATCGCGGGTGATGGCTGTGATTATGATAATCACGGGTATGCAGGTTTACTTTGTGATGAAACCGCCGGGGTGATTTTTTTGGGTTCTGCTTTGCATTATGGTGCATTGCCTAACGCGATTTCGCCAACAGGAAAAGGGCTTTTTACTGGTTTACGAAATATTTTTGTCGCTGTTGATGATCTTGGAAAACAGATTACTGAGCTGAATCCGATAATGATCGTTTCAACTTATGATATAATCGCACAGTTGCATGAACAGAATAAGATCGCGATTTTAGAAGATTTTGTCAAGCGAGGTAATAATCTATTGATTGTGCCATCGACTCGATATAATTTGTTGGCTAAACCCGATGAGCTGGTTTTACCTCCGGCATTTAATATTAAACTTGCGCCACGGCAAATATATAGTAAGCCAATCAAGCTGGCGGTGCTGGATAAGAAATTGAAGTTGTGGCAACCATTTCGCAGTCAATCCGGTTCGGTAGACATTGGGATAGTCGCTATTACCGCCACCCATTTTTTGAAACTTGATGACAGCTGGGTGCCTTTGCTAGGGTTGGACTATAGTAAGGCGATTCTGGCTCAGCGTCAAATAGGTGATGGCCATCTATATATTTGCGGTTCAGCTTTTGATTCCAACTGGAACAGCTTGCCAACGACACCAGCCTTTGTGGTTTTAGCTCAGCAGTTAGCCCTGCAAAGTGCTACTTTTACTAAATCGACAAGGCAGGATCAAAATTCAATTACAATAACTGCTGGACAGGGGATGCCGGCTCATCTTGCAGAAAATCTTAATGTGAAGTTATCATCTCTGGCAGGATCAAGTGTTAATTATTCAGGACCAGCAGATAAAGCCCCGGCGATTTTGACCCCGGCGGTTATATTGCATGAAACTGCGCAAAGGCAAATTGCAATTACAGTGAAACCTTGCGATCTGGAAAGTTCTTCTATATATTTATCTGATACTGAAGCTCAGAGTTTTGCTGGGTCACTCGGACAAACTGAAATAAAAGTTGTGAATTATTCTTCTGAGTTAAAATATTCAACTTATCAATCAAGACGGCGGCACATGGACCTTTTTGTCACGATGTTGATATTGGCAACGGTAGCATTTATCGCTGAAGGTTTGTTTGCCAACCCTTCGACTGGCAAGGCGGAAAATGCTCCTGTAATTGATACCGACCCGCAAAGGAGGCAAGGGAAATGAATAGCCTCCGCTGGATGAATCAATTGCCTGGGTATGTTATTGCTGGTATTATAATTATAGCGATTGTATGGCTGGTGCTGCTTTATAAACGCATAGCGGGGCAATATACGCCTAAGACGGCGTGTTTATTGCTGATTCCTAAAATTTTAATTTTCATAATGCTTTTGATAGCATTTTATGATCCGGTTATTTCGACTGTTACTATTCCAGAAGATGCCAACCGTTTATTATTTGTTACTGATACATCATCATCGATGTTTGTAAAAGATGCCAGAGAAGATCGCTATAGTCGTGCGGTCAAGATTGCTGATGAGCTTAGGGTAAAACTGGAAGATTTTGGTATACCAACAAAAGCTATCCATTTTCAGTTTGATAATGAATTATATGATAATACCAAACGTAAACTTGATAATAAAATTCGGCCAACCGATCTGGGGGTGACGATGGCGTCACTATCTCAGAATCCACAAACCGCCGATTTGCTGGGGTTGATAATGCTAACTGATGGCGGAGATCAGGCGATGGCTAATACTGCCTTGCCATCATGTCCGATGCAGATTGTGGGTGTTGGCACTAATCCGAATTTATGGAATGATCTGGCGATAACTGATGTTCAATGCCCAACATCTGCTGAACAATCGAGTTCATTTGAGATTGTAGCCGATTTGCGAGCCTTTACCGGGGGTCTGGGTTCCAAAACCGATGCTGAATCTTTCAAAGATAAACTTAATGAAATAAAAGCTACGCTTAAATTAAAAGAAAATGATGGCTACAAAACTATTGCGACCCAAAAGGTTGATCTTTCCCAAAGTCGTAAACGCATCACATTTGAGATTAAGGCTCCCAAAGAGCCTACCACATTGCGTTATAAAATAGAGCTTGAGGAAATTGAATCTGAATGTTCATTTTTAAATAATAGTCGAGATTTTAATGTTCAAATTGAGAAACGTAATCTAAATATTTTGATGTTTACCCATAGTTTAGGCTGGGATTTTAATACTCTGCGTCGAACGCTGGATGCCGACCCGGCAATTGCACTGACGGCGATGTATCGGACATTTAGTTCTAATGCTTCCGGTACTGCCAATTTCACTGTACAGGGCCAAAGGCAAAAGGGTGATGAACTGCTTAGTTCGGGTTTTCCTGATGGTATTGATACGCTTAATATGTATCAATGTATTATTCTTGGTTCATTTGAAGCTTCTAATTTTACGGTTGAGCAAATTGAAGCTTTGTTACAATATGTTAAGGATGGCGGAGCGGTGATTTTTTTGGGTGGCCCCGAATCTTTTGGCTGTGGCGGCTATGCCTCAACCGGACTTAGTAATATAATTCCCTGGCAGATAGCAAATAATGAACAGTCATTGCGGCGGGGTTTCTTTACGGTTTCAAAGCCTGCGACAACATCTCAGCAGTCTTTTGGGCTGGAGTTATTGGCTGATAGTAAGCTTCAGATTGAATCTATAAATGTTCCCGGGCCGCTGAAGCCATCAGCTATCAGTTTGCTGGATGTGCATTTGACCGCTACGGCTCAGTCGATTATTGCATTACAGCAATATGGCAAAGGTCAGGTGTTGGCTATTGCATCGAATACTTTGTGGAAATGGACCAGGTCGCCGGTAGGTGATTTGTCGCTGGCAGAAACCACTAAAATGTATAATAGTTTTTATACTCAGTCGATTCGTAATCTTACCGATTCGGCGGATCATCAGCGTTTTATTTCGATTGACTGGGATCAGGAGCATTATAATCCGGGCACTACCGCAATAGCTGAAATAACTGTTGCTGGTAAATTTACAAATTCGCCGATACGTTTTGATGCTAAGTTGACTGAGCTAAATGTCAGGTCAAATGAAGGTGTGGTTAAGACAATTGATGTGCAGCCATTAGCGGGCACACGAAATATGCATCAGTTGCAGATACCATTTGATACTAAGGGTCTTTTCTCTTTTGAATTGCAGGCGTATTCTGCTGACAATCAGCCAATAGAATCTTATGAGCATCTTTTTGAGATTGGCCCGCAGTTTAATGAGGGTGCTAATCTGGCGGTTGACGAAGCTTTTTTGTCAGAGTTGGCGGTCCAGACTGGCGGGCAATATTATAATGAAGGGCAGTTAGAGCTTTTGGCGGCTTATATAAAAAATAAAGTTGTGGGCAAGGCCAGGCGTGTGGAAAAATCAATTATACAGAATAATTATGTATATTTGATAATTTTTATAGCCTTGTTAATGCTGGAATGGGTGATTCGCCGGCGGGTGAATTTGATATAGAGGTAAGTTATGAACATAAATCTTAATAAGAATTCACTGTATAAAGTTTTGACTGTAATGGTTATATTTATGGTTTCAACTGTCAATGGTCAGCTGAACTTTAAAGTTCCTAATAAAATTTCAGTATCGCCAACAGAATCGAAATTGCCGCGAGCGATTATTTATTATTCCGATGGTTCATCGGTTACTGGCCAGATTGCAACCACTCCAGGTAAGGATTTTAAACTTAATATTCCTGAAGCTGGCGATATCAGCACCACCGAGATGTTCACTGGCGAAGAAGTTAAATATGGTAAGGTTCGCCGATTTAACTTTACTACCGCTGATGGCAAGCCTTTGGTGAAGGAAATTAGATTTTATCCATCCCGAGAGGAAATGCGACAGGATTGGAAATTTACAGAAAAAATTGATCAGGAAAAAGAAGGATGGAGACCTGCTAATAAGGAATTTTTTGGTGAGCTTTACCCGGTGAGGTATTTGTTTGCAACCGTGGAATTTAATACCGATGAGTCGCTTACTGGCCATTTGTATCCGGCGGTTTTTTATCTTAAAACTGGAAACAAAACTATTAAGATAATCTATTCATCCAAACAGCGGGGCCAAAAAGGTGAAACCCTGGAGGATTTGAAATATATTCAATCGATAAAATTATTAGAAACAGCCGACGATATTACCGCAGCTATCGATGTTGAATTTGTCGATAGTAATTTGGGCGCTGATGATAAGGTGATGGCCATAACAAAAAATACATTTATCCCCTTAAATGCCACCCGTAGTAATGATACGACTTTTACGGTTAAGGCGACTCTGGGCGAGGATGTTTTTATTGCCATGCGACGTGGGGATGAATATATAGTTGGCTTTCCTGAGACTGAAGATGCAGAGCTGGGTAAAATCGCAAATGAATATCTGCAAAAGCAGCGAGATTTCTATAATGATAAAAAGCTGTTGGCGGTGGTGAAATCTGCTGATGATAAACATGTGTTGACTCTGCTAAATCTGCGCCGTCGTCATGCTGACACAAATTTTGGCAAGATTGGCGGCGAGTGGGATAAGGAAATTGGTGGTATCGTTGAGCCCTGGCGATTGAGTATTTGGCGTTGGAAATTTGATCCAGTTGAAAAAAAGATGTCGCTGGTAACCCGTGGGACATTTTTCAGGGAAATTTTTCTGCCGGAGCAGCAAACCCCGACAGTTTCAATTTCTAAAGAATTAAATAATGCCGTAAAAAGCAAAAATAAAATATTAGTAAAAGCCCTAAAATGAAAAATCCAATTAAAAATTCAATCGCTCGTGCTCAACGAACGGTAATTACTGCCGGACTGCTAATATCTGTCAGTACATTTTTGGCTATCAATTTGTCGTTGTGGCTGGCTTTGTTCTATCTTGATAATAAATTCGCATTACCCATGGCATTTCGCTTGATGGCAACGGTTGGGGCCTTTGTTTTGATGGTGTTTCTGTTTATTCGATTGATGATTAACCCTTTCATTAATCGTAATAATCTGGAAAAAACTGCTTTACATCTGGAAAAGCAATATAATGTCCCGGAAAATATTCTTATTAATGCTCTACAGTTTGAACGGCGAACCGAAGATTCAGATGCAGGTGAAATTGAAAAATATCTGGCTTTCCAAACAATTAATAACGGCTATAAATTTATTTCGCGCGTATCATTTGGGAAGTTATGGCAGCCAGCCCGGTTGATTCGATGGGCTATTGGTGCTGTCGTTATTATAGCGGCCTGGTCGGTTTATACTTTGATGAATGTTCATTTGGCCGCCAACGCTTTGGCTCGTTATACCAATCCATTAGCTGATGTGCCACCGGTTGGTTCGGTTATTCTGGAAGTTAACCCTGAAGGTGATATTGTTATAGCCGAAGGTGATGATCTTATTATCGAATTAAAAGTCAAGTCGCGTAAAGGGCAACTCAATATCAAAAACTGGCCGGAAATTATTTATCAGCAGGATGTCGCACATCTTTCGGCTCAATATGATATAACTGACCGCCGTATCCATCGCGACACCCTGGTGCCGGTGGAAGGGGCAAATGATACTTATCGTTATAAATTTCAGCGTTTGCGACACAAGTTAGCTTTTCGAATTTTTGTCGCTGATACTTATACTCATAATATTAGTGTTGATATTGCATCTGCGGCGCGGATTACCGATTCGCAATATAAAATTCAATGGCCACAATACACCGGGCGTAAACCTGATAATTTGGCCGGGCCACCTGAGCCTTTGACGATTCTGCCGGGTTCGGCTGTTGCCGTTGATATTAAGCTTGATAAGCCAACAGCTAAATTGACCTGGGTGGCAAATAATATTGAAACTGAATTTATTAAAGAAAATAATCGTTGGCTGGCAAAGCCGGATATGGATAAGGCTGGGCCATTTATTATTAAAGTATCTTCGGCGGAAAATCGTTCTGTGCCAATTTCTCAAGGGCAGATAGTTTTCATACAGGATCGTACACCTGAAATTGATTTTAATACGACCAATACTAATATGACTGTCGTGCCGGGTCAACGGCTTCGGCTACAATTAAATGGATCGGATGACTTCGGCATAAAGGAAATTTCCGTGACCGTTGCTGCTACAGCTTCATCGCAGCCACGTATAATCAAAACATTTGAATATTCAAAACCAAAAGTGACAACAACTGAAGATTATTTACTTTCAATTGACCCGGCGGAATTTATTCCGGGCCGGAGCTATATTTTACAGGCGAAGGCGACCGATTTTTGTCCGGCGGCAAATACTGGCCAGTCACGTCCGATTTTATTGCATGTTCAGAGTCTTGATCAGCTCACCATGCCAACTGATGACCCGTGCTATAATGCCTTTGCTAAACTTGATGAGGTGATTGCTGCCCAGCAAAAAGCCCTTTCGATTACGCAGAATATTGGGGCAAATATTGAGGAATTTGAAAATCAAAATGAGCCCGCAAAAATATCTTCTTCGCAGTTTGGGGTACAAGTCAATGGTTTGAAAGATTTTCAAAGTAATGTTGGTTATCTATTACAGCAGGTTTATAATCTTTGTCCGACGCCAAAACCAGATTTTGCACGCAAGATTGAAACCTTGCGAAATGGCCCGCACAGTCAGACGATTAAGGGTATTGGTAATCTTAAAAATGATCTGGATAAAATTGCCGTCCAGGAAAATCTGAATCTTATCGCCGATCAGCAGCAATATATACTTGACCAGCTTATGGCGATAAAAGGGCAACTTGCACAGAAATCCCAAATTCAGGCCCAGCAAAAAACCGCCCAGTTGCTCGGTGAGGAAGATTCTATTATATCTGAAACGCCTGAAGATAAACTTGATAATTTTGTAACTGAGCTGGATGATTTTGTTGACAAGCAAAAAGATATAATGCAGAGGCGGCAGCTTTTGATGGATCAGCGTCCTGAGGATTTTTCCGATGTCAATGCCGATGAACTTGCAGAGCTGGTAATGGATCAGTCGAAGTTGGCGGAGATACTCGATTCGGCGGTTAATGATTTTACGAATATGGAACTTCAGGATTTTTCGGATAATGCGATGGTTGATAAATTGAAAACATCTTTTGCCGAAGCTGAAGCTCTGGCCGAGGATGCTCTTGAAGCGGCCCAGCAAAGAAATGATCGCATTGATGCCTACCGTCTTGAAACCGAAGCTGTGGAGATGGCTGAAGAGCTGATGTTTAATTGCGAAGCTATTTTGGGTATGTATGACAGCATTCAGTTTATTGCCGAAATTGCCGAAGATCAGCAGCTGGTCGCCCCGCTGGCTGAATTGCCTGCAGAGCTGGAAGATCTGGTAGCGGATTTGATAACCACTGAAGAAGAGATGCGACCAGAAGTTGAAGATATTGGTTCATATCTGAATTCTCTGGATCATACCGCTGGAGCTTTGATGGATGGCACTATCGCATCAACTTCGGCTAAAGGTATAACTGGCGACCAGAAACCTGAAGATAATGTTATTCAGGGCCGATCCGGTTCAGGGCGTTCGGGTATGTCTGATGGCCAGATGGTCGAATCGGTTGCCAAAGCTATATCTGATAATGATTATGAATTGCGGCAGCGTACCAGTAATTCGCCGTTGGAATCGGGCCTTGTGGAAGACCAGGACCCTGAGGCTAAAACTGGTGGAACCGGTCTGGGAAAATCTTCGGATAAGGCATCAGCATTTGGTACTGGTGGCAAATTACCGCCAAAAGTTCTGGATATGATGAAAGCTGTTGCAAATCAGCAGTTGAATTTGCAAAGTAATGCCCAGCAGATTATCCCCAAGCTTAAGGCTCATAATCTTCCGACTGAAGATTTGGAAGTTTCTGCCAAAGCTATGGCTGATTTTAACGAAGCCTTGCGAAAGGGCGATGGCGTTGGTGTGCGAAATTCATATAATGCAGCGGTCGATTCTCTGAAATCTTCGCATGAAAAAATTCAGTCTTCGATTGCGGTTCGGTATTATCGGGGTGTAAAAAAAGTGAATAATAATAAAGATATTAAAACAAATGCCAATGCCAGGCATTATAAGAATTATGAAAAAATGATAAATGCGTATTTTGAGTCAGCGGCACAAAAATGAAAATTAAAATAACAATATTAATATTACTTTTAACGATAATAGCCAATGCCCAGAGTGATTTACCTAAGGGCTTGCGTTTTAAGATTCAGCGTGACCATTCATATGCTTGTTTGCCTGATGTGTCTTTGGATAAGCTGGAATATTTTATTGACAGCAAGCAAACCAGAAAACAAACGCCGAAATCCAAAAGTAAAGCCTTTGGGATTTCTGGTCGTCCTTATTATCATGTTCGGGCTACTTATTCAAATTCAACTTTGATTTATAAACTTAATTCTTCATATGATCGCTTTGTAAGTTCGGTCGCCATTGATGACCGGGCCAGCCATAATGCCGCGGTGGTCTTTAAGGTTTATGTTGATGACAAACTTTTGTTTGAATCTTCGCCTATCATAAAAGGCCAAAGCCCTGTTCCTGTTAATGTTGTTATTCCTGGCAATGCCAATGCTTTGAAACTTGTTACTGAATCGAAAACTTCAGGGTTATCAGGGGCGTGTTGGCTTAATCCGGGGGTTACGATAAAAGGCAAAAGGCCATCGACCAGTTATGTCGAGCTTTTTGTTAATCAGTGGGATCCTTCAAAATTATACCCGGTCATTATTGATCATATCGGCAATCAGTTAAGTTCAAGGATTATATCGGCCCGTCCAGGACAACCCATGGTGGTTGCTTTTGACAGTTCGTCTGTTGGCAATATTGCATATGTTTATCTTTTCCCACGCAATACCGCAGATGCCGGCAAGACTTCATGGTATCCAACTTCTGGGCTTTGGCTGCAAACCCGGTATTCAACGGAAAATAATTCTCAGGCCAGGACTCTCAATGGCTTACTAAAAACATATAGTCAAAACAGCGTTGCAATCGACGGAGAACTGGTAGATTCAATTTTTCATGGTTTTCCGATTCATCATTTGGCGCCAACTCCTGATATGCAGGCACCGGATACTTCTAAATTAGGTGTTTACTATTATCTGGGTCATTTTAATATTGAAACAGCTGGCAATTATGTGTTTGCGGCCACTTCCCAGTGGGCTTGCTTTATTTCTATTGATGGCAAGCTCATAATCGATTGGCCTGGAACCCACAATATTCATGGCGGTCGCCGGGCTGAACATCGCCAGACGGTTAATCTCAGTAAGGGTATTCATAAAATCGAATATCTCAATTGCAGCCCATTAGGAGAAATGAATACACTGGCCGCCTGGCTTGATGAGCCGGCGCCGGTGGAAGGATTACCGCATGGCATTCGCATAATGGCTCCGGGCGATTTTACCCCGGTTGGCAAATTTGTTCCGGTATCATTTAAGAGTGAAACTCCGTCCAAGCTTTATCCCTGTATAAATGTTAAGGTTATCGATGATTTGCGGACAGATTTTTATTCTCGTTGTATGGTCGCGATGAATTTTAATATCGCCGAGGACAGTATTAGTTCTCGATATACCTATACCTGGCATTTTGATGATAATATTCAAACTGTGGGTACAAATGTCGATCATCTTTTTCTTGCCCCTGGCGTTCGCACTGTAAAATTGATTGTTAAAGATGGTACTCGTGACGTTTTTGATTTTAGCTTTGTAGTCAATGTGCATCCTGATTGGCATAAAATTAATAATGATGGACGCAATGCGTATTATTTTGATAAGTTGTTAGCTAAAAAACCGCTAGATAAGGCATCATCATCTGATTTGATTAATCTTTATCTTATCGCCAGTGAGATATATCGACCAGTATGGCAAAACAAGGTTGCCAATATTGCTCTAGCACGCACTGATGAGCTACTGAAAGATTATAAAAATCTGGAACTGGTTATGGCTATGGCTGACTTTTTGCGTTCACCGACCCAGCAACAATACAGTCGTTCGGCTGAACTTTATGAAAAAATTGCAGCTGACACTGAAAAAGATACTGATCAATATTGTCGTGCGGTTTTGGCCCAGGCGCAGTTGAAGCTTTTTGCTGAAAACCAGCCACAGGAAGCACTTGATATTATTGATGAAATTTATCGCAACCGTTCGATTTCTAAAACGACCTGGTCAAAACTTTTGCAAACCAAGGCCTATTGCTATCTTGGGCTGGATCAATCTTCCAAGGCATCGGTAACACTGGATTTATTGCCGACGGGGAAAACTAAGGATGATGAATTCGATCTTGATATTCAGAATCAGGCGGCTATCCGTTCCGCTGCGAATCTTGTCAAAGCCGATCAAGTTGAACAGCTTGATATTGCTTATGAAAAAATTCAGACAGTATTATCGGCTTCTCCGCCTATGCTTTTAGACCCACAGCTTAATATTGCACTTTTAGATATTTATCTAGGTCGCAAAGAAAATATTATCGCGTTAAATCTGGCTGCGGCTATAATGAACCTTGATCTTAATGAGCGATTTATTCCCGAAGTTATGCTTCGCCAGGTCAAAGCTTATTGTGGTTTAAAAGATATTGAAGCAGCCAGAACAGTGTATAAACAGTTATCCCAAGACTATCCATTTACCCCAGCGATAACCTCCGCGCGACAATCTATTATTAAAACCTTTGATAAGGAATAATCTGGTTGGAGTGCACCTTGCTTATGTTAAATATGAATTTAGCTTTTTGGGCATCTATTGACTTATGCAATTTTTGCATTATAATACGCAAAATATTAACATGAACTAAGGATTCCAAATATGTATAGATTTATCAACAATATTAAAACTGCTTTTTTATTATCGGGTTTGTGGATGCTGTTTGTTTTTGCTGGCCGTGCGATTGCCGGGCAAACCGGGATGTATGTCGCACTCGTTCTTGGTGGTATGACCAGTGTTTTCGCATTTTTCTTTTCAGCAAAACTTGCTCTGGCCTCGATGCGTGCACAGCCGGTAGATCCACGTCAAGCACCTGAACTTTATGAAATGGTTGAAGAGTTGGCCCAGAAAGCCAACATTCCGACTCCGAAGATTTATATCTGCCCGCAGCAGGCTCCAAATGCTTTTGCTACTGGTCGCAGCCCGCGCAATGCAGCTGTTTGTGTGACTCAGGGGTTGATGCAGATGCTAAATCATAATGAATTGAAAGCTGTTATTGCCCATGAGCTGGCCCATATAAAACATCGTGATATTTTAATTGCCTCGATTGCCGCTGTTATCGCAGGCGGCATATCGGCTTTGGGCTATATGTTTTATTTTATGCCGCTAGGCGGTGATGACGATGATGGCAATCCGTTGGCGGCGATTGCCCTGATGATTTTGGCACCGATTGCCGCGGTATTAATTCAGATGGCCATCAGTCGCCGTCGAGAATTTAATGCCGACAATTATGGTGCTGAACTGGTTGGCAATCCAAAATATTTAGCTGATGCTCTAACCCGGCTTCACAATTCTGCCAGCCGTATTCCAATGCATTTGGCTATGGAATCGCAAAAAGCTCTTTTTATCGTCAAACCTTTCACAGGTAAAAAAGCAAAAGACCTTTTCAGCTCTCATCCATCATTAGAAGATCGTATTGCTGCTTTAATGAATAATTAAAAAAAACTTGATTTATTAGGGCAATGTACTAGTGCTTTATTTTGCTTAAATAATTGGGCTGAAACATTAACTGTCATCTCCACGCAGGCGGGGATCCAGTAAACATAATTTGCGGTTTTGACTTAAAAAGATAGATTCCCGCGTAGGCGGGAATGACACAGTCCTAATTCAAACCGGCACCATAACCACAATATTTAATTTTGACAAAGCACTAGTGCTCAGTCACACTTTAATAGTTGGGTAGAGTGATTTCAATTTTGTCTGAGCGTTTTCAACCTTA
>JAEIOG010000195.1 GCA_016342495.1 Phycisphaerae bacterium | reverse complement strand
GAAAAAGTTTTTCAATCACGAAAAAGTGCAATATGCAAAAGCGGGGTAATTCACTTGTTTAATTGCCGGAGTAATATAAGCTGAATAGATAGCTATGCCTGTAGTTGTTATCGTCAGGACGCAGGCCATCAAGAGTCATGTGAGGACGCCAATGATTGTACCAGGCTGGAATTCGTCGTAGAATTTAGCCAGGTGGCTAAAGTTTTTTGTGAGTGGAACTTTTTTGAGCCATTCATATTTAGTGTTTTGTTAACTCGTTCGGTAACAGCGATGGAACCATGTTTACCGATGGCGCCAGGCCTGATTTTGATTTTATGGGATTATTGGTTTAGGACGATTGAGGATATTTCTCACTGTTGAAGCAGTCAGAAAAATACCAGGTAAACTCAGCTGATAAGCAACTCGGAATTTTCCCCAATCAGCGTTAGCTTTAGTCATATCTCGAACGAGTAAAGCGATTTCACTTGGAGCTTTATTGATTGGAGCTTTTGCTTTGACTTCAGTTTTAATTTTCTTTATCCAACGATAATGTGTTGATTTTGTTTTTAGAAATTTGAAAAGCCTCGATATAATTGAGAATTTAGATTTGAGAATTGAGGATATTAATGTTACATTGTGTGCCTAAATAGGAGATTTATGATGCAAATAGCGAAAGATGCGAAAAATGCTTCGATAGCGATGGCTAAGCTTAGCAGTAAAGGGAAAGATGGTGCTTTGACAGCGATTGCCAATGCGATCAGGGCTAATGCTGCGAAAATAATTAAAGCGAATGAGATGGATTTGACTAAGGCCAAGGCTGATGATATTAGCGATGTGCTTTATAAACGGTTGAAGTTTGACGAAGCTAAGATCGCTGAAGTTTGTGCCGGGATTGAATCATTGATAGCTTTGGGGGATCCGATTGGGGAGGCTTTGTCGAAAACGGAATTGGACGATGGCTTTATTTTAGAGCAGGTGCGATGTCCAATTGGAGTTTTGGGAATTGTTTTTGAATCCAGGCCTGACGCTTTGGTGCAGATATCAGCTTTGGCATTGAAAAGTTCCAATGCGGTATTGTTGAAAGGGGGCAGTGAAGCACGAAATACCAATCGAGTGTTGGCTGAGATTATATATGAAGCTGGGGTTGGGGCGGGAGTGCCTGATGGTTGGCTGGGATTATTGGAAGACCGCTCCGACGTTGCGGCGATGCTATCAATGAGTGACTATATCGATTTGATTATTCCGCGAGGCTCGAATGAATTCGTGAAGTATATTATGGATAATACCAATATCTCGGTGATGGGCCATGCTGACGGGATTTGCCATGTGTTCATTGATAAGGATGCAGATGAGGCGATGGCAGTTGATGTAGCTTTTGATTCGAAATGTCAATATCCGGCGGTTTGTAATGCGATGGAAACATTGTTGGTGCATAAAGATATTGCAGCGGAAGTATTGCCTGATTTGGCTGCAAAGTTGGCAGAAGCAGATGTTGAAATTCGGGGCGATGAAAATGTGCGAGGGGTTATTGACTGTGGATTAGCTAATGAAGAAGATTGGCGGACGGAATATAATGATTTTATTTTAGCGATTAAAATTGTCAATTCATTGGAAGATGCGATTAGTCATATTAATAAATATGGTTCGGGCCATACTGATGCGATTGTGACCGGAGATGAGAGTGCAGCGAATAGGTTTATGCAGTTGGTGGATTCTGCTGATGTGTTTTGGAATTGTTCGACGCGATTCGCTGATGGTTTTCGTTTTGGTCTGGGGGCAGAAGTTGGGGTCAGCACGGGTAAGATTCATGCCAGGGGGCCAGTGGGGTTGGAAGGTTTGACAATATATAAATGGAAGCTGATTGGCAATGGGCAAACGGTGGCGATGTACAGTGGCAAGCAAGGTCGAAAGTATAAGCATAGGAAACTGCGATGAGGTTTGTGTCGATTATAGCGATTGAAGAGTTAAATGTAGGAAAGTTTAATATTAAAATTTATTATGAGTGATTGATATTATAATTGAGATTTGTTAAGATTGGATTTGAGTTTGTGTAAATGCTAATTTTTTTGTACGCAAGTAATTTTTTAAGGAGAGAAGCGATGAATTTTAAACTACGGTTGCGTATTGCACTAATGATTTTGATGGCGATATCGGTTTCAGCATGGGCTGACGATTATGGTGATACGCCCGAGACTGCAGCAGCGATTAGTCCAAATGGCGCGGCGAATCTGGGGATGATTACTGACGAAAATGACACGGATTGGTTCTGGTTTACACCTACATCTTTGGGGCTATATCGCATTGAGATAAATAAAGCACCGACAGGCTATACCGATTCGAAAAGCATTAAGGTTTATCAAAAGGATGAATTTGATGTGCTAAAGCAAGTCATTAACTGGTCGTCGAATAATACTGGTGAATATATAGGTCGTGATATTTTTGTTGAAGCAGATCGCAAAATTTATATCGAAGTTTATAGTGGCGCCGACGAAAGTAATTATTACTTGAAGGCGCATGATTTAGGTAGCTACAGCGTAGATAGTTATGGTGATAACCTGGCAACTGCTACACCTATCGCAAATGACACAATGATGACAGGTTTGATAACTCGAGTTAATGGCGAGCTTGATGTGGATTGGTTTGAAGTAAATTTAACCGCCGGTCATATTTATAGATTTGATATTAAAGCTTTGTGTGATAATGCGGGCATTGCAATGAAACTTTATCATACCGATGGCAACAAAGCTGGCGCATATTACAACGACACTAACGGGACAACTTATTGTAGCCCTGTTGATATTACACTAATGGTTAAAGTAAGTGGCAATGCTAACAAGGTTGGCGAGGTCTATCAGTTTACTTGTGTTGATTTGGGCGAGGTAAGTGATGACCATAGCGATTTGTCTTCCGACGCTACAATGGTCACAGAAGAAGATGGAACGATCAATTGTGTCGGTGCGGTTGATTTCGATGCTGATTATGGTGGTGAAAGCTATGGCGGGGACAATGATTGGTTTAAGTTCAGCCCTGTAGCTAATCAGCTTTATCTGGTCACTGGCACAATGGAAGAAGGTACTTCAAGAAAAGACATCAAAGTTTTCCAAATAGATGACTTTGGCACATTGAGTCAATATTCGGTGACTGTTTCTGGCGATGGCGAAGAAGCTGGAATCTTTATTGAAAATGATAATGATGTTTATGTCAAAGTTTATGGCGGAACTTCGGACGGATATGATTTTGAATTTATCGCAAGTGGTGATTATTCTGATGACTATAGTGATGATATGGAAACTGCAACAGATGTCGCAATTGGCGCAGAACATGTTGGTTCTATTAATCGCGGCAATCCACTGGATACCGATTGGATTACATTTGAAACTCAGGCTTTGCACAAATACCAGATAGCTTTGACATATCGTTCCAAAAGCTCTGACGTTGCAATAAGACTTTATGCAAATGATGTCGCAGTCAGCAGCAATGTCCAGGTTTATAACTTTGTAGCCTGGGAAAATGAAGAATATAAAATCCTGATTTCAGGTCGGGGAGATAATTTTTCCGAATGCTATCGTTTTGAGATTATTGATCTGGGCCCTGTGGCAGATGATGATTATGTTAATGGCCCAAATGGTGCAAATATACTGCCAACAGATACCACCTTAGTTGCTGGCGGGATCGATTATGTCGCAGGCTATAATTCTGATGTGGATTTCTTTAAGTTTGATGCTGCTGCTGATGGCGATTACACATTTGCAATAACCGCTGGAGCCCCCAAAGGCTATAAATACCTTCGTGTTTATCGCATGAATGATCTCGATAATCTTATTCAAGTTGACTATACTTCTACATATTATGAAAATGACCCTAAGAGCAAAACGTTGGCATTGACTCAGGGGCGGTATTATGTCAAAGTGGAAAGTGCATATATTGCTAATTATGAAATAAGCATTGATTCGCCAACACCACGCTGTGGCGATGCAAATCATCCTTATCCTCAAGGCGATGTTAATACCGATTGCGTGGTTGACCTGCTTGATTTTGCGATAATGGCTGGCAATTGGATGGTTGATAATAACCCTGTCAACGATCCTGCATAAAAATAAAAGATAATTTAATTGCTGAAAAATAGAAAACACCTTAGTATGACGGAAAAGTCTTATTGAGGTGTTTTTTTATGAAGTGGATTATTTTAGCTTTGTTCGCTGGTGTCAGTTTTGCCAATGTCACGATTGATTCGGCGAAGAAGTTTCAGGTGATCGAAGGTTATGGCCAGGGGAATATGGAACAGAGTACGCCCGGTTGGTATCATAAATATGGCAAAGAAGGCGTGAAAAAAATCCTGGACACACTCTACACTCTAAAAGATGGAGGGCTGGGGTTGAATATTTGTCGTTATCCGATGCCCGCAGCTGATGCGCCGGGTCATGATCATATGCGACGGTTGCCAAAGAATGCCAATAAGCCTTTTGAATATGAAGATGGCAAATTTAACTGGGAAGGTCATGAAGATGTGCTTTGGCTAGGTAAAGGGGCAGCAGAGCGTGGGGCGATCATGTGGGCTTCATGGTATGGTGTGCCTTATTGGCTAAGCAATAGTGGCTGTGCGGCGGGTAGTGACGATGGCGGTAATAATTTAATTGCTGGCAAAGAAAAAAGATTTATCAAGCATGTCACTGATGTGCTGGAACATTTTCGTGATGAATGGGATATTGAATTTGATTATGTTTGTCCAATTAATGAGCCTGAAGCCGATTGGTGGAAAACCAAGGGTGGACAGCCTGGTTGTGGGGTGTCGGTCGATCAGGCGATAATATTATTTAACGAATTGCATAAGTCTTTGAAAAGCAAAAAATATGATGCGAAGTTAATAGGCTATGATGCAGCTTATACAAATTCGACGACGTATCTGGATGCATTTTTAAAAGGTGAGATGAGAAATAAAATTGATGTGCTAAGTTGTCATCAATATATCACCGAAGAAAAAGCATTGAAACGCTGGGCAACGAGAGCACGATTGAACAAAAAAAGTTTGTGGATGACCGAATGGGGTGACTGGAAGCTGGTAAAAAAGGATAATGAAACCCAGACAAAGCAAATGATGCTTTATGCCAATAAGCTGCATGAAGCGTTTGAAGTTTTGCAGGCAAATGCGTGGATTATGTGGGAGCCCAGTTTTATTTTGATGGGCGAAAAAGAAGGTTTGGTCAAACGCAAGTCTTATTGGGCTGTTGCTCATTATAGCCGCCATGTCAGGCCTGGCTTTAGGCGGGTTGAAGTTCGTTATGGCAAGGCTGACCCCAAGACAACCGCATGGGTGGATAAAGATATAAAAAAAATGGTGATTGTTTCAGTTAATGATTCAGATAAAGATGTCAAAGTTAGATATGAGCTAAAGGGTAAAAATCCTAAGGTTGTAGAAATACGCAAAACCGGCTCAGACAAAAATTATGAATTGTCTGCTGAATATGAGCTTAAAGGGAATGTGTTAGAGGTCGATATGAAATCTCAATCGGTAATGACAATTGAGATTGAAGCAAAATAGCTTTCAAAGGGCTGTTTATTTGGAAGTCAATTATTGGTGGCGTGGGTCACATCTATAGCTGTGTTGCCTGGTTTCAAAGTCGAGGCGCAGCTCAGGCCTGGTATCAAGTTAAACAGAATCGGTCCGGGTAAATCTGAAAATTATTGCTAACATATTAAATTTCAAAGAACATCTTGTTGTTTGGTGTCGCGAATTAATTTTGTACCTTTAGTTCGTCCGATAATGCGATAGGGCGACTGTGGAAATAAAAGATATATTGTTTTGAACTGCAATGGTTAACGTTTTATGAAAATAAAGCTATTTAGTCACAACCATCCCATAAATCTGTGGAATAGGCGTTGAGCTGCTTTTATGGAGCGAAAAAGGCTCTTTTCTTGTGGTT
>JAEIOG010000194.1 GCA_016342495.1 Phycisphaerae bacterium | reverse complement strand
AACTACAGTGTAACTCATATCCCGCTATTTTGAAATATTTAGTTTTAGCCCCACCTCATATGGGATGGCTGTGATATTTTGTATAATAATTTTAACTGAATATGATATTGAATATAAGATTAATAAATAATAGAATTTATTCGCAAATCAATGTTTGTATGATAAAATCCTATTAGAGATATATTATGTTTTATCCTAACAAAAAGGAATTGAAATATGGCTAAGAAAAGTAAAGCAATCCAGTTAGCAGATATTGAAAAAGCAACAGCAAAAACCCCTGTTATTGGCGTATTTGCTACCAGTGACCCTCGTATCGACGATGCCAGTCGTCAGCGTTGTCGAAATATCATTAAGATGACGGCGGATAAAATTTCAGGGCAGGTAGTTATGCCTGACAAAACTGATGTGCCGGTAGTATATTCGACTACTTTAATTGATGGCGAAGCTCAGGCCGACATTGTCGCTCAGCAGTTTCGAAATGCTGGTGTTGACATTCTGGTTTGTGTGCCTGATACCTGGGCTTTCCCGCAATTGACTGCTATTTCGCTTTTACAGCAGTTCCCTGCTGATACCCCTTTTAATATTACCTGTGGCAACAGTGGCCCTAAACCTGGCGTGGTGTATGCCCATGCCTTAAATGGTGCTATCAGCCAATATGGCAGGATGGTAGCCTTGAATGTCGGTAGTTGGCCTGATACTGGCCAAAAACCTGTAATGACACCTGGCACTGCTACCGCTCTGATAGACTGGTGTTACGGCGCTGTCACTAAAGTTGCACTCAAGGGCCGCAGGGTTGTTGCCTTTGGCCATGATTCCATGGGTATGGAAACTGCACTGGCCCATGTAATTCCAACAAGAAAAACTTTTGGGCTGGAAATTACCCGCCTGGATATGAAGCTCTTAGCCGACATGCTCAAAAAGGGTGCATATAGTACAAAAGAATTAAAAGAACTACGCAGCTGGATTGATAATATGGTGGGCAAACGACTTGAGCTTCGAAATAATGTTGACAGCCAACGTTTTGATCAATCTCTTGCGATGTATTTAATTGTCCGTGACATTATGAAAGACCTCAATGCCCTTGGCGGTGGTTTTATGTCCCAATTGGAATGGGGCAGTGACCCGCGCGGCTTGCCTTTGCCGGTTGCTGATGTCATGGAATCGCTTTTTAACAGCACATTTGATCACAATGGCCCTAAAGCACCTATGCCCTATGCTACCGAATGTGATATGCAGGGGCTGTTGACAATGTTGCCTAAAACCTATCTCAGTGGTGGCAATCCTCCGTTGTTTATGGATCTTCGTAAAGTCTGGGAACCATGGGAAATCAAAGCATTAGCGAAAAAAGCCGGTATAAAAAACCTGCCTAAAAAAGCAGACTGGCTGGCTAAAGGATTGGTTGATGGCAATAATTCCGGCAGTGCTTCCTTTGACTGGGCCGGTAAACCTGGAACCTCATTTAAACAACTAATGTGCAAGGTTACTATGCCTTTAGCCGATGAATATTATTTCCCTGGCGGTGGCAATTCTGTCACATTTATGACCCCAGCTGGCATCGAAGGCATTGCATCAAGAATAGCTTACAGTAGTGTTACTGATAAGTTCTCGCTGTTTTGGGATCTGGCGACAACGGTTTCGGTTCCTGTTAAGCTTGAAAAAGCTATGTGTAATCTTACTAACTGGAACTGGCCTCACACATTTGTCATGCCAAAATATGCCACAATGGCTGAATACAAACAGTACGCGGTAGCCAATCATTTTCACATGACCTGGAATCTGCCCGTTGCCCGTCTGCAACACTGGATGGATATGACAGGGGTACAAAGTATGACTCCATGGCAGGGACGTCCCGCTCATATTGAAGGTACTGATCGGCCCAAACCTCTGGTTCATTTGCTTAATGGCTGTTAAAAAATGTAGATACCGGCAAAATAGAGTCAAAAATATACCAATGGTTAATATTAGTAGACCAATAAATAGATTTGGTTTATCGTGCCATTGATGAAATATGAATTATTCTGGTGAAATTAAATAAAGGAAAATTGCAAATGAACAAAGAGACTAATTTAAATCGTCGCAGTTTTTTACGCAAAAGTACCGTTGCCATAGCTACGGCGTTGGCGGCCCCGACAATTGTCCCATCTAGTGTTTTAGGTGCCAACTCCCCCAGTAATCGTATTAATTTAGGTATGATTGGTATGGGCCTGATGATGGGTGGCCATTACAATAGTATGCTGGGACGCAGTGATGTTCAGGTTTTAGCGGTCTGTGATGTAGACCGCAATAGGCGTGACTCAAATGCGGCTAAAGGTAATGCCAAATATGCCCAAAAATATGGTAAAGGCAAATATAATGCTATTGAAGCATATCTGGAATATGAGAAGGTATGTGCCCGCAATGATATTGATGCTGTTTTTGTGATAACCCCGGATCACTGGCATGCAATGTGTTCACTGGAAGCCATCAAGGCCGGCAAGGATGTCTATTGCCAAAAGCCAATGACTCTTACTATCAAAGAAGGGCGTCTGATGAGTGATGCCTGCAAACAATATAATTCCATTTTCCAGGTTGGCTCCCAGCAAAGGTCTGAATGGGCCTTTCGCAAGGCCTGCGAGCTGGTAAGAAATGGTTATATTGGCAAAGTTCATACTATTTATGCCCATTTAGGTTCTTTTGCCCCGCCTGCAACCCTGGAAGCTCAGCCCATCCCCGATGGCTTTGACTATGATCGCTGGTTGGGCCCGACTCCGTGGTACCCATTTAATGCCGAAAGAGTCAAAGGTAATTATGGTGGTGGTTGGCGTCGCTTCTGGGAATACGGTTCCCGTAAGAATGGCGACTGGGGCGCCCATCATTTTGATATTATTCAGTGGGCTTTAGGTATGGATAATTCCGGTCCGGTAAAATTTGTCCCTAAAGGATATAAAGGCAATCAATATCAAACCCATTATTATGCTGATGGCTGTAAAGTCCTGCGTGATCATCCCGACAGCAAAGGCCATATGATTCGCTTTATCGGCTCTGATGGTGAAGTTATGTGTAGCCGTGGTGGCAGAATTGATACAACTCCAACGGAACTTGCCAGAACAGTTCTTTTGCCATCTGAAACTCATTTATATGAATCAAGTCAACATGAATCCAACTGGCTTGAATGTGTTCGCACCCGCAAACAACCTATATGTGATGCTGAAATCGGCCATCGCACCGCGACTATCTGTCATCTCAGCGGCATAGCCGAAAGACTTGGCCGTCCTATTCACTGGGATCCCGCTGAAGAGAAAATTCTTGATGATCCTACAGCTTCCCGCTGGATAGATCGCCCGCGTCGTGCACCGTATATCCTGTAATTGCTTTTTGCTTTTAAGAAAAATAAACCCTTATCAAAAGGTTAAAATGATGAATATGAAATTCTCAAATATATTAATTGTTATTGTAACTTTGGCTTTTGCGGTAATGCCTGTTATTGCCAGCGATCAGCTGATAGAAAGCCTAACCGGCAAGATCGATGCCCCCGTCCGTAGCGATGAACAATTAGCCACAGATTATCAAAAGGCTATTGATTATCTCTTGCCATTGATGAGTGGTGATGATGTATCTAGTCGTTATCAGTATCAAATCATGCTACAGGATATGGGCTCACATGCATCCCGGCCCGGGGCCCAAAATGAATGTGAAGTTCTTGCTGCGGCCATGGTTAATACTCTGGCAAATAAGAAAATGCTCCCAACAGTCCAGAACTGGTTTGTATTACAGCTCCAGCGGATAGATAATGGTTCATCTGTTCCGGCCTTAGCTAAGCTGATGAAATCCGAAGATCGCAATCTGCGTGATTATGCCCGCCGGGCCCTGCAATGGAATCCATCTGAAGCTGCCACAGCTGCTTTACTGGCAGAGTTAAAGACCACAGCTGATAATGAAATGAAAATCGGGCTGATGTATGCTTTGTTAGAAAAGAAATGCACTGAGGCGGTGGAATCCCTTGATAGTATGGAAAAACCTTTCAATAAACTTCCGCTTAATACAAAAGGGCAGATGATGATTGAGATGCTCTTGAGTGATCCTGAATCAGCAGAAAAGCATCTTACTAAAATAATAAACGACAAAGACCCTAAGATTCGCAGGTTAGCGGTTCATGCCGCTTATAAATCACCTGATAAAAAACTCACTGGCATATTAACTGACATGCTGACTGATTTATCACCTGAAAATCAAAAGCAGGTGCTTGGCCTGATTGCTAAACGGGGCAATTATTCTTCTATTGCCCCTGTCAAAGAGCTCTTAAACAGCCCTGACCAGTCGGTTCGGCTTGAAGCGGTTAATACTCTTGCTTCTTTAGGCTGTCAGGAATCGGCAATCGAACTGATTCAAATCGCATCTTCAGCAAACGACCCTTGCCGCAAGCTTGCCGCCAAACAGCTGGCTTTGATGACCGGTCCGGATGTCACAGAGACCATAATGGCTCAGGCTTCTACTGGTGATACTGCCAAAAGGAGCATTGCTATAGCTCTGCTGGCCCAAAGGCAGGTTCCTGATGCTGGTAAAATCCTGCTTGGCTATGCCGCCGAAGATGATGATATCATTAAGGCCGCCGCATTAAAGACATTAACTGCTATCGCTGGCCCTGCTGACCTGGTTGCCGTGGTTAATCTGATCAATAAAACCTCTGACAAGACCGCTGTTAATAATGGCCTTGATGCTTTAAAGTCAATATTGACTGCTGCCAAAGATAAGCAGACAATTTCGAAGATTTACATCGACCAGATCAATAAAGCTCCGGTAGCTAATCAGCCAGCCTTGTTCAGCCTGCTGAACATTTTAGCTACCGATGATGCTCTGGCGTTGCTAACAAAAGCTGTTGATTCTGATAATGAAGCAATTAAGGATTCAGCTATCCGCACTATAAGCAAATGGAGCGATTATAAAGCGGCTAAGACCTTAATGGCCATCGCCGCGTCAGCTGAAACATCGACAACTCACCATGTCTTAGCTATTCGCGGGGCAATTAATATCGCTAAATCTGATACTAAATCTTCTGCGAAAGACCGAATCGCCCTCTGTCAGACAATAATAGAAACTGCCAGACGTGATGAAGAGAAAAATCAGGCCCAGGCGGTGCTCAACGAAGTGAAGAAATGATAAAAACAACAAATTAAAGTAAATTTTAGCCATGTGGAGCTAATTTCTTGAAAAAAGTTTCAAAAAAGTGCTAAATGTCAATATAGGTAACTTGCGCATTGCGCAAATTTAGGTATAATTTCGCTATGGAAAAACATAGCGTTAAAAATGAATTTGATTTACCTTTGGATGGCAATTTGACAGCATGTAAAAGCTAATCAAGGCAGCTGTGGAGTTGATAAGGTTTCTTTAAAAGCATTCGATAAAAATCTAAAAGGCAACTTGTATAAACTCTGGAAACGCATGTCATCTGGCAGTTATTTCCCATCGGCAGTGAAGAGGGTGGAAATCCCCCAATATGGTGGTGGAATTCGGCCATTGGGTATTCCAACGGCCCAGGATAGAATTGCTCAGATTGTGGTGAAGATCGAGCTTGAACCAATATTTCACAATAGTTCTTGCATGCTGTCGGCGTAACAGATAGCATGGGCTTAGCCCATGCTGATAAAAATTATATCGCGAAAGCGATACCATACTATGCATTTTTTCACTTGGCTAAAGTGTTACTGATTTTTCTAAAAAACCATCATAAACCACTGGGTTTTCAGGGTGGCTGTGCCAATCTAAGCCTGCATTTTATATTTCATATCTGATTCAAGAATATGGTCTACCAGCCATTTACACAGAAAAATCAGGATGTTCTGCGGGTGTGTTCAATTAGCTGTGTAAATGGGGCTTGCTCAAAAACGCAATAAATGGTTCAGGAAATATTTATTTGTATGATTTTCATTGTATTGGCATGGCGTGTT
>JAEIOG010000193.1 GCA_016342495.1 Phycisphaerae bacterium | reverse complement strand
ACAAAATCACTTTGCTCAAAATGCCGGACCTGCTTTTTAGTTGCGATAACCCGACTGCCCAGTCGCCGGAACCACTTGTCAAATAAACTGCGGGCAATATTGTGCTTGCGACAATAATTTGCAATCGACAAACCGCTGGCCTGAAAATCCAATATAACCCCATCCCAATCCCGCATGATCCGCTGTACCTTAGCCATAAATGCTCTCCTTTGATCGTATGAAAATAATCTAACTCAAACTGACAGCATTATCCATAAAATTAAATACAAAACAAGATGTGCTTCACCGAACGCTTACGGTAATTAAGCTCATAAGCAAATCTATTGCAAAGCCCAAACCTGGTAATTAACCACCAAAATTTTTATCACTTAGCTCGCTCCAAAAATCATCATTAATTGCCGAACAAATTTGATTAAGGAAGTCTTTCATATATTTGATTTTGGTAGCGAGAATTGTATCTTTTTGGGACCATTGCATTATTTTTTTATGGTTTTTAGCTACCATTAAACAGGCAAAAATCACTGCCTTATCTTCTTCCAAGCCAGTTGCGGCATATAGCGATGCAAAGCCTTGTATGGGATGATTATAAACACCAACATCGGTAACACTCTGAGCCGCAGCCCCACCATTGCCATACTTAAAGTCCGGGGCATTTAGTCTAGCCCAGGCTGGGTCTTTATAATATGCATCGCCATTGAGCTGCTGCTCGATCATGTGATAATATTCATGATGAATCACATCGGCATGATAGCCATTTTGCGTATGGCCTCGGTAAATATCATAATAAAGGGTTTCTGTATAATAATCCGGAATAGCAGCTCGATACTGCCTGCCAACTTCCAGATTCTTACAAAAACATATTTGTTTCAAACCTGTTTTAACAACAAAAGCTGGTGGGTATTTTGAAAATTCAGAAGAAAAAAGGGTTATATATTCTTTCAGACGAGACAAATCAGTTTCAGTCAGATCATCACTTTTTAGCGAATCCCAGCTGGGCTTAGCAAAATCATTATAACTGAACTTAACGCCATAAGTATTTTCTAGGCGAGCAAGCTTCTGTATATGCAGAGGCTGACATATTTGGTGAATCTGAGCTTTTGAGCCACAGCCAGCCAATGCCAGCAATATAATTATACATGCGGTAAATTTATAATTATGATAGTCATTTTTCACGTAAAGTTGTATCATATACTCGGATATCATCAAGTGCCCCATCAAAGAAACCATCGGTCCTACGGTCGGTTGACAACTACAAAGTGTTTGAAGTTTGCGACAAATTCGCCATCGTGGCCACCTGCGGTGGAATAATGCCACGGCGTATATATTTAAGTTTTTACGGGTTGCGGGCACCCGGCGTCTGAAAATTCAACCAACTTTTTTGGAGTTGAACCTTAAATTACAGGTTACGAGTATTCGGAGCTTTTTCGTAGCGTTTGTCTTTCGTCAAGTAAATTTTACACATTTTGAATTAAGAAAGGAACACCAATATAATCACTTATTTCTTTAGCCCAATTAATGATTTTATTTTCCGCGGTACTTGCGCACAATTGAATATCTATTTCTCCCAAGCACATACTAACCAAATAGCAACTATAGGATGTATCTGAGTCATAAAATTTTTCACATGCAACAACAATTTTCTCAATATTTTCAGAATTATAACTTCTTGACAAATCAAATGGGTATGATATTGATTTTGTCAGAGTTATTGTCTTATTTTTTTTATTTACAATAATTTCAGAATTTGATAGACCAACATAGATCCCTTGTAACAATATATACAAAGCTAGAATTATCCAAATCAAATCGCTGATTATGCTTTTTGAACGGGAAACCAAGAACCAAAGAAATGTACCTGATAAAGAAATTATTATTAAAGAACTAACAATTGGCCATATCCTTGAAGATGTGTAAGTTACAATATCTCCTAACACTTTTTTCTTGAATAAAAATGGCAACCATATCCTACCGCTATCTTCCGAATTATCAAACGGAGTCCATCCCCACCAGGGAGTTTGACCTTTTGGCCATAAATAAAACCAACGATAACTATTTTTTTTCAAGATATCTTTAGCTTCCTTTCTTGAAAATGCCCTTACACAGCCCCTCTCAAAAGAAGGACCATGTAAAGCCTGATAATCGTATTCTTTCAAATTCTGATTAATCATTGAAAAAATCCAAACCTTTCTCTTTGCAATATTTGAACCATCCAAATCCAACACAAAATTTGAGACTTATCCTACCCTTAACATCGCACTTTTCGGGCGAACCTGGACATTTTGTACAACTGCGAACAATACCACCAGAAAGATCTATAGAGACCCCTGGGGCACTTTCAGCAACTTTTATCCCAGCTCTAAGAACATTAGTTTTACATCCTTCTTCTGTTTTCCTTTCACGTGTGCAGCTATTGTATGTCGTCTTATTTTTAGACCCACGCTTATATGAACCGAACGGCCTAACCCTAATTTTGGGAAACCATGGCAATGGAATTGGCGCTGACACCACAGACCCAGATTCAAAAGCCTCTGTAGAATTAGTTGACTTGGACCCTGGGCAACCATTTGCACATGTAATATCACAGTTTCTACTTTCCTTACGCACAGTCCCCTCAACTTTAATTGTGAAAATAACTAATTTAAATTCTTTGCTAAATTTAATTTCATCTCGATGAAAATCACAAGCAAGACCAAAAGGATCGACAGCCATAATAGCGCGAGAATTAATATACTGATATAAATTCAGGCCATCAATGTGCTCCAATGGATCATGACTCAACCATCTTCCAGTCCCATAGTCCAGATAGCGATTCCTACTGTACTGCAGCAACTTATCACCACCATCCAGCATATCAACTCTTCTACCAGTGAAATAATAAGAATTCCCAACACCGGCTCCGCCAGTTGCATAATATTTATCCATATGCTTTGGTTTGCCATAGGAATCATATTCTGTTCGCTGTACAATATAATTACTATCTGAAATCAATGCGGCAGTGCTGTAAAGATGGTCCTGCACATAATAATAATAGGAACTAGGACCATTTTGTGTCGCATCATACATCATTATCAGTTCATCGATATAATTGCCATAAACAAAACATCGCAGTAAATCTACCGTTGATGTTGGCGTTGCATCGGCATCATAATCATACTCGGCTAATACCTGCCAATTGTTATTATAATAGTATAATGTTTGTTCATCGGCAATGCAATCATCTTTTTGGATTCTTCTGCCAAGAGCATCGTAGGTGTATTTTACGACATCAACTTCATTCTGGCCATCCATGCGGAATACCCGAATAAGCCGATTTTCATAATCCCATTCATATTCATAATTATCCTGGCATTTGGTTAAATTGCCAGCATCATCATAACTGCATAAGACATCGGGGCTTGTTGTTGAAGAATTATCATAACGATTAGTTACCGGATCTATAGCGTATTTGGTAGCAGAACTGTCCCCACGTAAAGTAGTTCCGGCTTCACCCCGATTACCCAGATCATCATAAGCAAATATATCTTTATCGCTTGAATTACCTAGATATTCCGTTTCGACCAGTCGATTCATATCATCATAACTATAGGTATTTGCCGGATCGGTATTGCGATGGCCAAAAGTTTTGCCAGTAATATTACTGTTTTCGTCATAAGCATAGGTAAAATCAGTGATTTCAACTGAATTATGCTCTGAACCCAATCCTGCCAGACGTCCATATTTATCATAACTCCAATTCTGGTCAATATCATTAACCAGGTTATTACCACTAGCAATATATGTACGTTCTGCCACTTTAGAGCCAATATAAGCGTAGCTTGCAATAGAAGATGAAGCTAATGACAGTTGGCTAATACGTCCGGCATAATCTCGAACTGTATTTATTGTCCCGGTGTTACTGACATAATTAATACTGGTATTTCTGCCATTCTGATCATAATCAAAAGTCGTAACTTTTTGAGTATTTGAATCCCCAAAATAATAATCAGTCAAACTTTCCGGACCTGCAAAAGCATATTCATATTCACCGGTAATATTTGTATCATGATCATAATTAAAGGTAGTATTTGATATCTCGATATCGCCATTATCCAGGCTAAAATCATTAACTAAACCATCAACATCATCAATGCGAACTGCAGTTTTCATACGTCCCAGGTGATCATAAGTAAAGCTTTCCTGGGTACCAAGATCGCCTGACCATTGCACAGCTTCTTTTTTCAGAAGATTACCGCGAATGTCATATTCGTATTCAGTGACTTTACCACGCTGATCGGTACGCTCAATGACTTTACTTAAGCTATTGTAAACATATACAACATGCTCATCAATAGTAGCCTGATTAGCATTTTCATTAGGATATGTTACTGTTGTTATTCTGTTTAACCTGTCATAAGCATAGGTAGTGACCTGCTTTACAGTTGAAGCAGTAGCATAATCAGTATAACCTGTAATTGATTTTTGGCGACCTAAGCGGTCATAATCAAATTCTGTTCGCTGACATACATTATCACTTGAATCACAAATCTCGGTGCTGCTTATTTTCCCAAAATCTTCTTCATAGGTATGGACTGTATAGCTGCCATCACTTGCATTCGAATTATTATAAATCGGATCTTTGACACAAATCACTCGCCCAAGACCATCATATACATGCTGAGTAACCAGACAATCAGAACTACCTGATGGAATTGATACATAATTAAATGAACTCATAGTATAATTATAGATATCGCCTGGGGCATCAATAGTTCCAGGAGCGATTGATACTGTTGTTAAATCCATGGGTAGCTGACGTTGTTTTAGAACTTTCCCATATTTATCATAATACATGTCAGTAATTGTTGTGACATTCTCGGTATTATCGGCCATATTTAATTCAATATTGTATTGAACCCTTACCTGGCTTGCAGCATTATAAACAATACCGGAATAACTATATACGACCGGTGTTGAATCATTGCCATTATAACTTTTTACCCATTTAGAACGATCAAATGTGTCGTATTCATATAATGTAGCAGTTGTAGTTGTAGTGCCAGTGCTGCTTTTGCCATAATTTATCTGCTTTTTAAGCATTCCAATATGATTAAAACCATCGCTGTCGACTTCAGAGCCATAGTATACATAATCTGTCACTTTATCAGTTGCGGTACTAATACTTGAATCATTAACTGTACTTCCAGGGTCTGCCATAACTGCCTGCCTGATAACATTCCCCAGATTGTCATATTGAGTTCTGGTTTGAGCTAAGGTTGTTGTATCATTGGTAACCTGCACCTTATAAGTTCTGCCCATACTGTCATATTGTGGCACAGTTTTATTATCGTGAGCATCATAAGATTCATTAATACGACCGGCTTGATCATAAATAGTTTCTGACATTAATGCCCAATTAACTGGCAATACTCCCAAATTGACAGGTAAATTATCTGGTTCTTCATCAGAGTCGATATCGGGAGCTATTGTATATGAACTTATACTAACACCTTCATCAACTTCGCGCCAAACCTGCCAGGTTCTACCATAATCATCATATAAATATGCCGTTAATTTATCTTCAGGATCATAGGTATAAGACAAGCTACTATCTTCATTATATTTATTTTCTGTTACAATATCTGCAGTGTCATTAATATCTGTATAATTAGTGCTATTTGTACCTTTAACAGCTTGCTTGATGACCTTACCCTGACGATCATATTGAATTAGAGTAACCATATCTTCATCTTCAGGAGTATAACTTACAATATCCTCGCCAGATTGATCAACACCAGTAGATGGATCAGCTAATTTACAGGTTCGCCATACTCGTCCCAATTCATCATAATCGCGTTTTTCCCATGCAACACACTTTGTAACATAATTGGCAGCATCTTCATAGATAAACTGCTTAATATCTGTTACTGCTCCAGTAACTGGATTATATTT
>JAEIOG010000192.1 GCA_016342495.1 Phycisphaerae bacterium | reverse complement strand
ATGCTCACAGTGCTGGGATTGGGCCAACAGAAGAAATGATGATTTCCAATAAAAAAATTTCATGCGATTGCCCTGCAATAGGTTGCAGGGCTAACGCATGAAATTGTTTTTGTCATTCCCACGTAGGCGGGAATCCAGTTTTCGAGCCATAATCATAGTTTGCATTTTCTGGATCCCCGCCTGCGCGGGGATGACAAAGTCAACTTTTTTGATTTAGCATCGATTTTGAACCGCAAATATGGATGAAAATTTCATGCGATTGCCCTGGCGATTGCCCTGCAATAGCTTGTAATGTTACTTTCTTTTGGCTATAATCATTAAGCGTTATTATAAACAGATGCCACTACGGATGTCAGAGGAATATTATGAGTGAATTACATATTGAAAAAATAGTTAATAAATACAGCCTTGATATGCGGGACAGCTACCTGGCTTTTGATAAAATCCAGCATTTCAGCTGCGATTCAATGCCAGATCCTGAGAAAATCTATGCCATTATCGGGATGCTCTTTGAGGTATTGTACCCGGGCTACTTCTGCGATGTCAAAAAGGACCAGCTGGAAAGCTTTATCACCGATAGACTCAGTCGGATTTCGCTGGGGCTTTATGGCAAGATATTCCAGTATCTCAAATGTGACAGTGATATAGACCCTGAGAAGTTAAAAGTCAGGGCTTTAGAGATAACCGATGAGTTCATCGGATCATTGCCGGGTTTGCGGGAGAAGCTGCTACTGGATGCGATGGCCGCATTTAAAGGTGACCCTGCCGCCGAAGGCACCGCTGAAATTATCTATAGCTATCCCGGCACCATAGCTATCGGAACCTATCGTTTGGCTAATATTTTATGGAAGCTTGGCGTACCTTTACTGCCCAGAATCATGACCGAATGGGCCCACAGTAAAACTGGTGTCGATTGTCACCCCGGGGCGACTATCAATGCCGGGTTTTTCATCGATCATTGTACCGGCGTGGTTATCGGCGAGACCGCTATTGTCGGTGATAACTGCAAGCTTTATCAGGGAGTGACTTTGGGAGCTGTTAGTTTTCCTCATGATGAAAAGGGCAATATTATCCGCGGTCAAAAGCGACATCCGACCCTTGAAGATGAAGTTGTGGTCTATTCCAATGCCTCCATCCTGGGTAATGTTACCATTGGCAAAGGTACAACTGTGGGTGGCGGGGTATTTTTGACCCGTTCAGTCCCGCCGGGCAGTATAGTCTCCAATAAACCGGCGGAGCTACACTACCGCAATGGCTGCGATCCGCTCAAGCGGGGCTATATTTCCGATTTCCAGGTTTGATCTTGGCTCTGTCTGAAAGCAGCAACACTAAAAATCAGCGGATAGAGCTTTTCATAATACCACAGCTTGGCAAAATAAAAGCCAATCGGACTTGGCTCAAAGTTTTGGCCATCGGCGGTAGCTGTTTTAAGCCAACTTAGCCCGCGGTCCAAGGCGTCTTGAATCTGTTCATCATCGCCATCGTTCAGTTTCCCCAATGCTTGACAGACTACGGCAGTTTCTTCGACGGTTCCGGGGCCACCTTTTACCCCGGCGAAGCTGCCATTGGAATTTTGATTAGCCAAAAGCCAACCGAGGCTCCCATCTATCATATCATTGACACCCGATTTATCTCGAAAATCGGCCAAAGCGAGCAAAACCCGAGCGGTCCCATAGTTGGGGTTAGTCTCATCTGGGGTAAATTGATTACCAAACCATAGAGCCAGCCAATAGCCATCGCGATGTTGATTGTTTTTCAGGAAATTCAAGGCCTTATCAGTGGCTTTGGCGATTCGATTGCTAATATTATCAGGCATATATTGATTCCAAAGCATCCAGGCACTTAAAGCATGGGCACTTAAGTCACAGCCACCCCGGTCAAAGGGTAGTTTACCTGAGCCTTTGCAAAAGGTTGGCATTCCTCCATCCTTATTCTGCAGACCCAGCAGCCAACGGACCCCATTTATCCCGGCGGCAATTTCAGCAGGATCTGGGCAATCCTTATCGATCAGATTTGCCAGTGCGATCAAGGACCCGGCGGTGTCATCGGCATCCGGTGTGCCGCCAACACTGTCACACCAGGCCCAGCCACCTGGCTCTGCATTAATATAAGGGTGAACCTGCTTGTATTGCAACTCCAGCAGGTTTGCTTTAACCTTTTTGGCGGTAGCTGCGGGCAAATCACCTGACAGGGAGTTAACGGCAAGGGTGGTTAGCCACAAATTAAGCGAGGTATCGATTGGCCAGCTTCCATCAGGCCTGATACCTGCGGTGATAAAGTCAATACACTTATCAACGATGCCGTTGGCGGCGGTTAAACCGGCAGCTATCAGGTTCATTGCGACAAAAGCGGTCAGCGGAACAGCTTCCAGAAAACCACCGTTGGCCGGTTGAACTTTAGCTAATTTTCTCAAAGCCCTGCTGCAGGTGATATTGCGGATTAAACGAACCAAAGGATTCATCGTAGGCTGATTTTTATGCCTTGCAATGCCAATAGCGATTAATGCTGGCAGGGCATAACTGACCACCGGCAGTTTCAATAGCTTAAATATCCGATTAGGCACTACCGCCAGCTCAAAGGGCAGCTGCCTTACCGCCTGCCAGGGCTTATTTCCCTGGATAATTCCCGCAATAGCACACATTGACATGATCGGGACTGCAAAGGTCCGGTCCTTACCATATCTTTTCTCAATGGCGGAGGTCAAACAGGCATCATCAAGTCCGCCGGCATGGTCTGTCAGCCATTTTTCGATTCGCAGGATATTATCTTGATAATGACTATCCAGTCGGAAGGCACAATAGCATAAGATGGTAGTGGAAATATTGGATAAGCTGCGATCGGTATCGCCAAATCCGCCATCGGCATTCTGATTGGCGGTGAGCCAGTCAAGCCCGCCCTTAATTAAGGACTGATATCGATCCCTGTCATACATATTCAAGGCGATAATAGCTGTAGCGGTTGCCAGGGCACTGGCGGAGAGTTCTCCCTGACATAAACCATTGTTGTCGAATTGACTTAACAGCTTATCGCGAGCATTTTTTAGGGCTATATGGCTATCAATGTTCATGCAATAATTCTAAACGATCAGGCATAAAAAAGCAAATGGGCGTAAATAATTTGTTCAAAATTGACGTGAGATTTAACCTAAAAGCGTTACAAATTGACCAGTTTTGAACCAACTACTATGCAGGTCTAATACATCTGATTTTTTTATCATTGATTTTGACAAAATAATCAAGATAAAACAAAAAAAAGAGATTATCCTCTCCTCGCAGGTGGAGATCTGTCAAATATGAATCGATGTTTTTGATCGAAAAACTGGATTCCTGCCTATGCGGTAATGACACAATAATTTCATGCGGTGGTCCTGAACTGTAAATATCCATAATTGACATTTAGAGGGGTATGTTATAAAATGCCCGTCCTGCTGATGATGATTTGACATATATAATAAGGAATGAATAGATGTTTGATATTGCTGTTTTGGGTGGCGGTCCTGGTGGTTATGTTGCTGCACTGCGTGGTGCATTACGCGGCGGACGTGTTTGTTTGATAGAAAATAAGCATTTAGGCGGTACTTGTCTTAATGTCGGGTGCATACCAACAAAGGCTATGCTACATGCCAGCGAAATATATCATCAGGCAAAAAGCAGTAGAGGTATTGGAATTGTCGCTAATGATATTCAATTGGACCAGGCGGCTTTTACTGGTCAGATAAGCAAGGTCGTAACAAATCTTCGCAAGGGAGTTGGCTTTCTTTTGCAAAAACGAGGCGTGGAAGTTATCAATGGAACCGGCAGAATCACTGCATCTAATACGATTACTGTCGATTGCGAAGATGGTACCAGGGAAATTCAGGCCAAAAGTATTATTATCGCAACCGGTGCCCAACCGGTTAAGCCTGGTTTTTTGCCCTGGGATTGTAACCGGGTAATAACTACCGATCAGGCCACAACTGCAACATCATTACCAAAAAGTATAGTTATTCTGGGTGGCGGGGTAATAGGCTGTGAATTTGCTACCGCTTATGCCGAGCTTGGAATAGCCGTTACGGTTATCGAAATGATGGATACACTCGTGCCGGGTTTTGATGATGATATCGTTAAGGCCATCACTAAAAGTTTGAAGAAACGCAAAGTGAAAGTTTTAACTGGAGCCAGACTTGATAAAGTTAAGGTAAATGATGATTCCATTACTGCTATTGTTGGTGGCAAGGAAATCCAGGCAGATCAGCTGTTGGCAGCAATAGGGCGTATGGCCAATGTCGAGGGTATTGGCCTGGAAAATATCGGTATCCAGTTGGAAGGCGGGGTAATCAAGGTCGATAGCAAATGCAAAACCAATATTGAAAATGTATATGCCATCGGCGATGTCGCAGAGAAAATTCAATATGCTCATTTAGCTTCCCGCATGGGCATTGTGGCGGCCGACAATGCGATGGGGTTTGAAACCTGCGATGCCCGTGATATTATTCCTAATGGGATTTATACCCATCCTGAAATCGCTTCGGTCGGCTTAAGTGAAAAACAGGCTTTGGAACAATTCCCTGAAGCAAAAGTCGCCAGCTTCCCATATCGCGCCGCTGGGATGGCCCAAGCTTATGGCCAAATTGATGGAATGGTGAAATTGATCGGTAAAGCTGATGGGACAATTATTGGAGCGGTTATTGTCGGTCCGCACGCAACCGATAATATCCAGTCAGTGACAATAGCGATGAGAAATGGCCTGAAAATTGAAAATTTAGCCCATACCATCTGGGGGCACCCAACCTTTGCCGAAGGCGTAGGCGAGGCCGCGGAAATGTGGCTGGGTCTGCCTTTGCATACATTATAGGTTACAGATTTATTTATTAAAGGCTTGCAGTGCTTAGGAATTTGTATTGCAAGCCTTTTTTTAACTATGGCATTCTTTTTGCCATACTGTTCCTATGTATAGATACGTAAGGTGCGATTTATTCAAATGTACTCAATTTCACTGAAATCAAGCCATAATTTGTTTTTTTTCAGAGTTTCCTCTTGACAATACAGTATCAATAGGCGTAAAGTAGCAGTAATAGGCTTTGTGGATATTCTTTCTGCAAATCTATTTTGGTTTGGTATTTTTTAAGGATAGAGTGAAATGTTTACAATGTATATTTATACATATAATCAGCTTGCTATCTTGCGACCAGTCATGAATTCATCTTTTTTGACCGATATTTCCTCATCCGATTTTAGGGTACACATCCCAAAGCTTTCTTATTTTTAGATTATGTTTAAAATACATCGTTTAACCCACGGTGTTAATTATAAAAAGACGTATTGATTTTGTTAATTTTATCTTTGCAGTAATTTATGTCAGAGCATGTTTGGTTAGTTTGCATATTCTAGCTAATTTTTGATTAAGAATGGGTTTCTGTAAATTTTAAATATTATAAAGTTTTAAAGTAAGCTTCAGCGTTGAAGCTTTAATATAGTTAATGTTTTTTTAGGAGTGGAATCATGAAAAGATTTATTAGTGTTTGTTTGTTGTCTTTATTGCTGGCAGTGTCAGCACAGGCAGCTAGTATTGCGGTTAATTTCGCGGAAAATGCCGCCAATCAGGTGTTTGCTGGTGGCCAGGAAATCGGGCCGACGAATCTGGATAGTGCATTATGGAACAGCACTATTGATATGGATAGCGGCACTCTTGCAGCTGGCACAAAAGCCAATTTGCAGGAAGATTCTGGCGACCCAACAACTGCTGATGTCAGTTGGAGCTCGGCAAATGTGTGGCACAATGGTGACGGCACAGGCTCAGATCAAGCCAAACTGGCTGTCGGTTATCTGGATGATGGCGGCAGTGGTAATGGTTTTACTGTTACTGAAATACCTTATACAATATATAATGCCTATGAGCCTGTTGCATAAATAATTAGTTCTTTTTACAAGTGAATAATTCCAGCTTTTCGTTTATAATCTGGGCAATGGA
>JAEIOG010000191.1 GCA_016342495.1 Phycisphaerae bacterium | reverse complement strand
CATTGCCCAGATTATAAACGAAAAGCTGGAATTATTCACTTGTAAAAAGAACTAATTATTTATGCAACAGGCTCTTAAATTAAAAAAATCGCCCGGTAATTTTCATTACTGAGCGATTAAAATTCTGTGATTGTACTTTTTTTAAACTAAGCAGCTACAGCACTTTTTGCTATTTCAACAATAGCATCAAATGCTTCAGCGTCATGGATAGCCATCTCTGATAGCATTTTACGGTTGATAGCTACCTGGGCTAATTTCAAGCCATACATGAATTGACTGTAACGCATTTCACGAACAGTACATGCAGCACTAATACGAGTGACCCAGAGACGACGGAAATCACGTTTTTTACGTCTACGACCTACCATTGCATAGCAAAGTGACTTGACATAAGCTTCCTTAGCTAGACGAATCTGATTTCCGCGTGGGCCTCTAAAACCACGCACTCTCTTAAATAATTTCTTTTTCGACTGCCTTCTGGCAGCACCTTTGGTTACTCTTGGCATCAGCTTTTCCTTTCAAATAATGCAAAATAAATTGCAATTTCTACCTGCTGGCGGCAAGCTGTTGCCGAGAAGCAGGGAATTAATATCATTTTAACAAAACATAAGTATTGATATAAATGCGACTTACACACCTAATGCGCGTTTAGTCTTTTTGGCCATCGCTGGGCTCATGCCGATACTCTGACGAAGCGAACGAACGCGATTGCCAGATTTATGGCTCATAAGGTGCCCAGAAAAAGCACTCTTGCGAGAAACTTTTCCAGTACCAGTGATCTTTACTCTTTTTGCTAAACCTTTGTGGGTTTTTTGCTTAACTTTAGGCATCAAATAAATTCCTAATAAACATTAATATCATTGACACAATTCACAGAACCCAATTTTATAACTTAAAAAAGGATATTTTTCAATAAATAAACGAGTTTTTTCTTAAAAAATTAAAAAACCAGACCAGACAGCTAAAATACGGCCGTTGGATAGACAAAAACTATCCTATCAGGCCAGTATAAATGATAGCCTTAGGGTAATCCAGAATAAGGAACAAAAACTAAACGGCGATGAAGCATATGACAAACTTAAGCTTGCCCTGCTCAACAACAACAGTAAAAGCATTGCTCATTCTTGCTTGACGTTTCTTAATGACAAGCTAGAAACCTGACCTATTTGGCAGCAACAGCAATTGGAGCTAAGACCATTGTCATACGTCGTCCCTGTTTTTTTGCAGGCTGTTCGATTTTAGCTAATTCGCCAAACTGATCGGAAATACCTCTGAAAGTTTCTATGGCAGTATCAAGATAAATCATCTCACGACCCCGAAACAGCATAGTAAATTGGACTTTACATCCTTTTTCCAGGAATTTACGAGCCAGATTAAGCTTGGTCTCTTTGTCATGCTGATCAATTTTAGGTCTTAAACGCACTTCTTTTAATGAGACGTGATGCTGTTTAACTTTAGCCTTATGCTCTTTTTTCTTTTGCTCATATTTCCATTTACCATAATCCATAATACGGCAAACAGGCGGGTCACTACTGGGAGCTACTTCAACTAAGTCAAGACCAGCTTCACGAGCTCTGCCAAGGGCATCAATAGTTTTGACAATACCAATCTGGTTATTGTCCTGGTCAATCAGACGAACCTGAGGAATTCTTATCCTCTCATTAATTCTTAACTCTTTAGACGCTATGGTTTATCTCCTTAAGATAGATAATCTTTACTGACATGGGAACCGCCCATGCCATCTAATATATTACGCTAGTGCCAAATTATTTTGGCGTTGGGTTATTTCTTTATTTGCCAAAGCAATAAATTCATCGACTTTCATAGTCTTTTGCTGATTACAGCCCCTGATACGAACAGCAACAGAATCAGTTTCTTTTTCAGCTGGACCAGTAACAAGCATATATGGGATTTTAAGGCCATGGGCACGTTTAATTTTAGCATTAACTTTATCATCGGCAGCATCAATAGAAGCCCTTAAGCCTGCTTTTTCCAGTCTTTTGAGAACTTCATAGCCAAAATCATTAGTTTTTTCACTAATGGGCATAACTCGAGCCTGCTCGGGCGAGAGCCAAAGCGGGAAATTGCCAGCATAGTGCTCAATCAAAATAGCCATAAAGCGTTCGACAGCACCAAAAACAACCCGATGAATCATAACCGGGCGTTGGTCAGTATTGGTATTGTCAGTGTAATTCAAATCAAAGCGTTCAGGAAGAGCAAAATCCAGCTGTATAGTTCCAAGCTGCCATGACCGCCCTAAACAATCCCGAACATGAAAATCAATTTTCGGGCCATAAAAAGCGCCATCACCAGGATTGACCTTATAGTCAACACCCTTGGTTTTCAAGGCACCTTCCAATGCTGAAGTAGCTTTATCCCACATTTCGTCAGTGCCAATAGCTTTAGCTGGTTTGGTCGAAAGTTCCAAATGACAGTCAGTTAAACCAAAAGTATTGTAAGCTTTGAAAATAAGGTCTATAACCCCAACGACTTCAGATTCAATCTGCTCAGGCAGCATAAAAATATGGGCATCATCCTGGGTAAACTGACGCAGTCGCATCAAACCGTGGAGAGTGCCAGAAGCTTCGTGTCGATGAACCAGGCCAAGCTCAGCCATACGAATCGGAAATTCTTTGTATGAATGAGGTCTGGAACCATAAACCAGGCAGCCTCCGGGGCAATTCATGGGTTTTACGGCATAAGCACCATCATCAATAGTGGTAAAATACATATTATCTTTATAATTATCCCAATGGCCGGATTTATGCCAGAGGTTTTCATTTAAGATAATCGGGGTGCGAATTTCGGTATAAGCGGCTTCGTTGTGAAGCTGTCGCCAATAGTCCATTAGTTCGTTCCATATGACCATTCCATTAGCATGCAAGAATGGGAAGCCGGGGCCTTCTTCGTGGAAAGTAAACAATTCAAGTTGTTTACCAATAACACGATGGTCACGTTTTTTTGCTTCTTCAAGCTGGAAGAGATATTGTTTTAATTCTTTTTTGTCAGCGAATGATGTAGCATAAATACGCTGAAGCATTTTTTGGGAGGCATCGCCATGAAAATAAGCGCCGGCAACATTCATAACCTTAAAAGCACCAACATGTTTTGTGGTGGGAACATGGGGGCCAAGGCAAAGATCTTCGAAATCATCGTCTTTTGGGTCACCAGAAACATAAAAACTGAGTTTGTCACCTTTAGCCCGATTAGCATTTTCAACTTTATAGCAATTACCCTCTTTATGAAGTTTAGCCATCGCTTCTTCGAGAGACATTTCATATCGAACAAAAGGCTTGGCTTCTGCGACAATTCTCTTCATTTCCTTTTCGATTTCAGAAAAATCGTCGGGAGTAATAGGTTGGTCAAGGTCGATATCATAATAAAAACCATTTTCAACGGTTGGACCATAGACCAGCTGGGCTTCAGGATAGATTTCACAAATAGCTTCGGCCATCACATGGGCACAGCTATGCCGCATGAGTTCCAAGGCTAATTCAGGATTGCTTTTTGCGGTAATAAGCTCAATATCACAGTCGGCAGTTATGGTGTGGCTAAGGTCGACAAGGTGGCCATCAATACGGGCGGCTAAGGCAACGCGAGCCAGACCTGGCCCGATAGCTTCGGCAACAGCTAAAGCTGAAACCGGGGCATCAAATTCCATAATTTTGCCGTCAGGAAGCTTAATATTAATCATTTTTATATCCTTAATACTGCACCATTAATCGTGTTTTTTTCGCCAGAGTGATAGTTCCAATGCTCTGCTTTGCAGACATTTCCACTCATCGACATCAATCATGGTCAATGACAAGCTGGAAGCTTGTCCTACTTAACTTATAAAAAAACGGTTTGAACTTCACCCGATAAAAGCGCAGGAGAGGTTTATACGGACCTAAACAGGGCCGCCCCATCACATTAAGCTGTTATCGCTGTCAAATTCAAACCGTTCATTAAATTTTTTAACTCAATATATTACAATAGTTTAGAGAAATTAAGACTTCCTATAAAAAAATAAAAGGAAGTATACATTAACTATATCGACAAAAATGTAGGTGTCAAGCAATTATTTAATCATAAAACGAAGAAAAATTGGAAAAGTTACTCAGTATGGGCATAGTTACTCAGCATGAGCATAGCCTATCCTACCAGACGGAAAAATATTTCATATGCTATTACCGTTTTAATGTTGACAAAAAAAGGCATATTTCGTATTTTGTGGCGAATTAAAGTCCTAATATCGTAACTAGATTAGATTTTCAATTAATTAAGAGGGATCGCAGAATGAAAATTGGTACCGTAAAAGAAATAAAAACTCATGAATACCGTGTTGGCCTGACGCCATCATGTGTTCGATCATATTGTCAACATGGTCATGAAATACTGGTCCAAAGCGGCGCAGGTGTCAGCGCCAGTTTTAGCGACGAAGAATATATCGCCGCGGGGGCAAAGATCGTTGATACTCGCGAAGAAGTATTTGACAACTGTGATATGATTGTAAAAGTCAAAGAGCCCTTACCTGAAGAATTTGGATTATTCCATGAAGGTCAGATATTGTATACCTATCTACACCTGGCAGCAGACAAAAACCTTACTGAAGGGCTGATAAAGGCCAATATTAAAGCAATAGCTTATGAAACAATCGAAGCACCGGACGGGTCACTGCCATGTTTAATTCCGATGAGCGAAATAGCCGGCAGACTCAGTGTCCAGGAGGGTGCAAAATATCTGGAGAAGCCATTTGGTGGTCGGGGCATTCTTTTAGGAGGCGTACCGGGCATTCAACGCGGCAAAGTAGCTATACTAGGTGGTGGTATAGCTGGGCGTAATGCCTGTAAGATCGCAGTAGGAATGGGAGCTGATGTAACAATTCTGGATATCAGCTCATCCAGATTAGCATATCTTGATGATATTTTTGGTACAAAAATCACAACTCTTTATAGTAATGACGTCAATATAGAGCATGTATGCCGTGAATCTGACCTTATTATTGGAGCGGTTTTGATCGCAGGGGCAAAGGCACCGCATTTGATACGCCGGGAACATCTGAAAATGATGAAAGACGGAGCTGTACTGGTAGATATTTCGGTAGATCAGGGTGGATGTTTTGAAACAACTAAGCCAACAACGCATGATAACCCGATATATAATGTAGATGGCATAGTGCATTATTGTGTAGCGAACATGCCCGGAGCGGTAGCATTGTCATCCACTCAAGCACTTACCAGTACTACACTTACTCGCGGTTTAACTATTGCAGATAAGGGATTGGAGCAGGCTTGCAGAAATTCCAGAGATATTTTCAAAGGGGTAAATCTATACATGGGAAAATGCGTATATGAAAATGTTGCCAACAGTCTGGATTTAGAGTATACTGATCTGGCTGAAATATTAGCATAAGTATATTCTACATAAATGGATGACTACAGGAGCTTAGAAATGACAATTAATCGTCAACCAGATAAAACTGATTGGAGAATCATAAATATTCTTTCGGAACAATATGTTTCAAATAGCGCTATTGCGCGTGAACTGGAACTTAGCGAAGGAGCGATCCGGCAAAGAATTAAAAAACTTCAAAATGATGGTATATTGAAGATTCGAGCCCTGCGCGACCCAGAAATTTTAAAAAATCAGCAATTAGGAATAATTACAGCTAATGTGACCGAGAGTAGCCTGATGAAAGATAAAGCCGCTGAGATATGCGGGCTCAATGGAGTATTGTCTGTGTCAATTATTTCAGGGCGATATGATTTATGGATTGAAGTATTGGTGTCTTCAAACAAAGGGTTGATTACTTTTTTGACCGAGGAATTGTCAAAAATAAAAGGTATATCAAAAACTGAAACATTTTTGACACTGAAAAGCTATCAGAAATATGTCTAAAAGCTAAATCACAGCCATCCCATATGAGGTGGGGCTAAAACTAAATATTTCAAAATAGCGGGATATGAGTTACACTGTAGTT
>JAEIOG010000190.1 GCA_016342495.1 Phycisphaerae bacterium | reverse complement strand
TAAGATTTGTGACGTTTGGAGTATCGTAAGTGTTTTCTTCTTGAGTATCGGATTAACGGTACTTATGGGTAAAAGAATCAATGGTATTTGGCGGGATTAGAGCCTGTTTTATTGCCAATGGTGTCAAAATGGTGTCAATCGCCACTAGTAAGTCTCTCCTGGCTCCACTTGTTATTGACTTGTTAACCACTTGTAACCCTCGTTTTAGCCCAAAAAACCGCATATAAGTCGTTGTCTCATAAGGACTTAAAAATAGAATATCGGACTGTCGATCCGAAGGTTGAGGGTTCGAGTCCCTTCGGCCTCGCTCCGTAAAGCCTTGTAAGTCAACGACTTACAAGGCTTTCTTTTTGTTCTGAAATAGTCAAAAATGGGTGGTGATCAGAAATGATCCGGAAAGAGAGTTGTAATTTCTTCCCAATGTGTCTAAGCCTTGAGTCTTAATAGGGATCGCCCAGCCTTAATTGGGAAATAATATTTCCATAGTCCATGATTAAATCATCCCAATAGGCCTGACCAGATAATATCTCTACATGATAAGAGCTACCTCCGATATGAGGACCAATCTTTTTGTCAGACCAGTCACCATTAAACAGCCCGGAAACTGTCCTAACTGCATTTGCATGACCATACCCATCAATGCCAAAGTAAACCTCATCAAGCTCGGCATCAAAAGAAATATATATCCATCCATCATTTGATATACGCTGGATGTATTCTTCGCTGATTAAGGAACCATTCTGCACTCTCTCGAAATAGAAATAAGACCCGCTATAGTCCCCACCATTCAAACTGCAAACTGAAAACTGAAGGTGGTTGTTTTCGATATCTAAAGGATCACCCAATGCTAAAAGCAGCTCTGACCATGACTCTGAAACTATTTCATTGTGATATCGAATCTTAAAACCAAAGTCATCTGATGTGTTTAAATTCCAAGCGTATGGAGCATACAAACAGACATCGTTGTTTGAATTGGTAGTTGCTACGATTTCTAACCTTTGATTTGTCTCAACAATATTGGGATCACCGGTTGATATTCTAGTCCATACTGGCTTCTCAAGGGATTGGTTGTTATCAAAATTATCTAAGATAAACAAAGAAGAAGTCCCTGTCATCCAGTTATCTACCAAAAAAACAAGGTCGGATAGTCCGACATCACCGCTCGTGTCAATGTCAGTGCCATCGCACCAGTTATTTGATGCTTGACAACCGGTCTCCATCCAATGACTAGCTAAATTGGCAAAGTCTGAAACAATAACCTTCCTATCCAGATTAAAATCACTGTTCAATATTGGCCACGGAGCTGTTGGAAGCCCTCCAATGCTTGCTCCCCATCCAGTATTTTCTGGCAAGTAAAAGACCGTTGGATTTAGGAGATATCTGTATGACAGAGGATTTATGACAGGAGGATCCCCCTTAAAATAAAGTCCAGATAAAAATCGTGAATCACGAAACGCATCATCTCCAATACCGGTCAAGCTTTCACCAAAAATAACAGTGTTCAGGTTGGGGCAGCCCAAAAATGCTTGATAATCAATGCTAGTAACGTTGTCACCAATTATAACATTGCTCAAATTGCGACAACCCCAGAATGTGCAATAATCAATCTCAGTCAAGCCGTCTCCGATTGTAACACTGGTCAGGTTAGAGCAATCACCAAAGGCCATATATCCAGATCCTCCTCCAATGTCCGTCACGCTGTCGCCAATTGTAACACTGACCAGACATGAGTTATGAAAGAAAGCTCGCTCTCCTATAGAGGTCACACTGTTAGGAATTGTGTAATCGCCGATCTTCTTTCCTTCGGGATAGTAAATAAGAACAGATTGGTCTTTGTTAAACAAAATTCCTGATAAACTACTATATACGGGATTAAGAGTGTCCACATTTATTGCGGTCAAGTTGGAGCAGCCTTGGAATGCGAAAGAATAACGAGGACTATCAATAGTGATTACATTGCTTGGAATTGAAATACTAGTCAGACTAGAGCAACCCAAGAATGCACCATCTTCAATAATGGTTACACTATCTCCAATTGTAACACTGGTCAGGTTGGAACAGCCTCTAAAGGCCCATGGGCCAATAATAGTCACACTATCTCCAATAATAGCACTGACCAGATTGGCGCAATCAAGAAATGCCTGATAACCTATGTCCGTCACACTGTCCCCAATTATAATGCTAGTCAGACCTGAACTGTTTTTAAAAGCATTGCCTTCAAGGGTTATTACACTATTAGGAATTGTATAATTCCCTATCTTTCCTTCTGGATAAAAAATGAGAACAGATTTATCTTTGTTATATAAAACTCCTGACAAACTACTATATGCAGGATTAAGGGGGTCCACATTTATTGCGGTCAGTCTTGAACAACCACTGAACACCCAATCTCCAGCAATGGTTGTAACACTTTTTGGAATTACAACACTTGTTAGACTGGAGCAATCACGGAAAGCATAATATTGAATTGTGATGACTGTTAAGCCGCCCAATGTGTCAGGGATAGTTACGTCTCCACCGGGGCCAACATAGTCGTTAATAGTGCAAGTGCCATTGCCATTATCTGTCCAAATATAATCTTCGGCACTGGCGGTGGCTGGCAAAAACAACAATACAATCATGAATATAAATATCGAGATAAATCCTTGAATTCTCATACTTTGTTTCCTAAAAGAGATAGTTGTTTGACCTTCTCTCCACAGCTGTAGTCTCATTGAAATGTTCTGGTATGATACCATATTTAGAGTTGTTCTGTCAAGAACTAATAGGTTGTATTTACTACGAAATGAGACAATCGGAGCCCACGCCAAAGCCCAAATGCTCATCGGACCAGTTAAGCATTATATTATACTGCCAGGATAACTTAGGATAATCCCCGTCCAGCATATACCAGATATCGGCAAATAAATCGCATGAAAGCGATCATATAAACGAGATTTTAACGCTAGCATTTGCATCCGATGACAGTCAATTCTTTCGGCAACTTCCAGATTCAGCCGACTAATTAATTCAGCCTGGGCGGTGATCTGCTGTTTCAACTCAGTAATGATCCCCGACAATTCATCCGCCCGGCAGCTCAATAAAGTATTTTCATTTTTCAGATTAGCTAAATATTCAGCGTCAGTCATTGTCGGAAACCTCCAATATACTGGCAGTTATGCCTGATAGCCTTTTAATTTCTCTATCAATAAACAATGCCTGCCTGCATAAATTATTATATTTAGCCTTATTAGCACAAAACTCTTTGAACATTTCACCCAAATATCCACCGTCATATCTGTCTATTTTAATTCCGCTTTTTTCCTCAAAGTGATTAACTGATTGTTCCAGGGCACTTTGGTCGCAAATAGCCTTGCTACCACAGCTATTCAACAATATACCAATCATCGTCAAGCATATCAGATTGAGAAGCTACCCAACCCGGTATCCATTCTTTTTGTGCGTTAAACATCGCAAAATAAGGTTGGCTATCTAATGGTTGATCTTCACCAATAATTTTAGCCGTCCTGTCATTAACTTTTTTACCTGGTTCTTGTGAATTAAATGGTGGCAATTTCATACCAGACATATAAACAACAAACATATCTTTCCCATTCCACTTACGCCTTGCTATTTTATCACCTTTCTTAGCAGCTTCGATAGCATGACCAAAAGTCATATCTGTTGTGGGGCGATTTGCTTCTTCAAAAATCGCCTTTGGACACCATGACTTGTAAGAATAATCAGGTGGATAACAGACCAGATAACCATCGCTATTAATATCGCCATCAAATTTTACAACAACCCCATGATTATTACGTGCCTGACTTACCGTCATAGGCGATGCTTTCACTATTTTTACGCCTATATAAGTTTTCATTTCTGGGTCTTTTCTCATTGTTCCGTTCATAATTATTTCCTTTATTAAAAAATTCCAATCAGTCCTAGCTACATCGCTAAGACCAGTTACACATTATCTATCCATTTCTTAAAATATCAGCTGCGGGCAATTCTCTGGAATCCGTGATCTTTAATTAAATTCGCAGGTCGCCCTGCCGGTTAATAAAATACAAAAAACACAAAGGGCTTACCGCCCGCAACTGTTTCGAGGCTCATTTATTCCATTGAATTTCGATCAAATCATCCAGAATGACACCCACGGCATTATCTAATGCCAAATCATCAGCTTCTGTCCAGTCAATTATTTCAACCATAACCTGTACCACTTTCTCCGGTTAATCCGCCGGTCAATTGCCGCAGCTAAGTCCGCCGGGCTATCACGAAAATCGATATCGCCCCAACTGATTCCAGCTAAAATCGCCTCCGCCAGTTTCCGCCGGTCCCAAACATTGAGCCGGGCAATAATATCGAGTTTCTCGGCAGTTAAATCCATAGCCCGCTGATCGGCATTGAGCCGCCGCCGGATCCTATATTTTTTTGTCTTACTCATTAAAATCTCCAGTTAATAAAAACCTAAAAAGCCCCGGGCCGGGATCGAACCGGCCAGCCGCAATCCATGAAGCACTGGAAGCGACACCTGAAAAATGAAATCTGACTAAAATTAACCAGGTAGTTATCCATAACCAGCGGGACAAATTGGCCGGCGGCGATAAAACCGCCGACCATGACAAAAGAAAAAGGAACAAAAACATTTAACTACTTATCGGCTTATCGACACCGACAGCGACCCGGGCCTTGCCGATCTTATCATAGAGGTCGGCGGCCTTTTCGATATTGGCAAGTTTGAATTCTTCCACGCCCTGCTTATGGGCTTTGTATTTCAGTGAGGTATCGGCCAGGGCATTTTCCAGCTTAAAAGTATTACTCCGGCCATTTTCGATAATAGTGGACATATTCCGCATATCGCCATATACCCGGGCAACATCAACTTCTTTACTGGCCAGTTTCGCCGCTTCATCGAGTTTCTGTTTTCTCTGCCACAGAGCTGTAACCGTCCCGGCCAGGCCCACCGCCCAGACCGTCCAGTCTGAGCTGCCTTTATTATCAATAGCGGCATGAGTGGCATCTGCGGCCGCTATCGCAGCATCATTACGGATTCTATCATTATCTAACTCGATCAAATCAGCCACTGTCTGATTCAAATTGACCTTGGCATTGTTTACCGCTTCGGTTAAACGCCCAATCGCTGCACTATCGGCCGGATCAATCGCCGCCAATTCGGCGGTCAGTTTATCAGCTTCGGCATTGATATCAATCAGCTGACTTTCTTTTTCCTGGATAGCAATTATCAATTCAGCATTTTTGGCCTGAGCCGATGCCGCCATCGCATCTAAAGATTTTACCGCCGCAGCGCCAACGGCGGCCCCGCTTAATCCATCACAGCCGCTACAGCCGGCGAACATGCACAACCCGCCCAGTATCAGCATCACCAGTCTTATCCGCAAGTTTTTCAAACTTCGCATTTTTTACCCTTTCAAAATTATTCATATGCCGCTGACAGTCAGCAGCTTGTTTATCAGTCATCGCAATTATACGCACCGTTTTTTTTTCATTACAGCCCGGACACAAAATATTATCTTCCCGGACAAATAGCCCATCGACATAAATCGGCTGCCACAGTCGGCCCTTACCCCCACAAAAATCACACTCTGCTATATATGCCATTTTAGTCCTTAGCTTCTAAAACACCTTTCAATTCCATCCACGCAGCAACTAAATCTATTAATAGCTGATACTCAATTTGCTGACATGGGGTATATTCATTTTCTTGCGCACAACGAATAATATTTTCTTTCCACCAACTGACAGGTTTTAATATACACCCACTGCGAATGTAACCAGGCACCCCAGACCAGCAAACAAAATATCGTGAAGCCCTCTGTGCCAGAATGGGTGAGACAATTCTTTGTCATTAATTAGACTTGAGGGCAAGGATATATTTATTATGATAGAGGACATGAAAACGACAAAGAACAAGGAGTTTTTGGCTACGGAGAGAGCTGATCCGCAGCGTAGCGGAGGTGAGGCGAACGTAGTAGCCAAAAACGGCGAATCGATTCCCAATCCAGAAGTATTAGCTCA
>JAEIOG010000017.1 GCA_016342495.1 Phycisphaerae bacterium | reverse complement strand
TGCTCACAGTGCTGGGATTGGGCCAACAGAAGAAATGATGATTTCCAATAAAAAAATTTCATGCGATTGCCCTGATAGACAACTGAACTAATAATCAGGTTCGATAAATAATTTCCCCCCTGACAACGCTGGCAATGCCCCGCTATAATATAGGGTTATTGAGTACTAGTCACAATGAATCGCATCACCTACTGTCAAAAGGACTACACAGCCAACGACAGCGATTGGCTTTGGAAAATGATCCTGTAGAAAAAAGTCTGGTAAAACTATTGTTTTGGTGGTATTATTCAAGTGCTTCTTTGTGGCAGAGATAAGTTTTACTCAAAACAGTATAATATTATTTGAGGCGACATCACCATCGCATCCTGTTTTACAAGACCGATGCCACTGCAGTTATGTATTGTGAGATTATGGATTAGACCACGGACACCCGGGGTATTTATTAGTTTCAAGGAAATATAATGTATAAAAATAGACTTGTATTACATCTTTTGTGTTTAGCTGCTATTTCAGGTTGCTCGGACAATGATTCATTTGAACAACGCGATACCACACCAACATGTAATTTATATAAAAATAGGCAGTATACCGACAAAGCCCCAGAACATTTAGTGCCTAAAGTAATAGACCCTATTGAAAGGGAAGCTTTTGAATTATGTGAAGAAAAAGCTCAGCAGAACGATGTCTATGCGATCAATGATTTGGCTATTATGTATGCCAAAGGCCAGGGTGTTGAACAGGATATTGCTAAAGCCATATCACTTTTCAAACAGGCCGTAGATGATGATTATGCCATTGCTATGTATAATCTTGCATTGATGGATAGAATTAATATTATGCGTGATTCAGATGATACTATTGCTTTATTGAATAAGGCTATAGCTAAAGGACATATTGAATCTATGACTCAAAAGGGCATTGTGATTCGTATGCGGGTTGGACATTACGACGATATAAAAGGTGCTATGCAATTGTGGGAAAAAGCAGCGGAGGGAGGTTCGGAACAAGCTGTGCTTAGGCTTGCTAATGTTTATATCGAGGGCAGTTATGACGATTCGTTTGCTAAAGATTATAAAAAAGCTTATGAACTACTGGAACCGCTTGCCAAATCAGGAAATACCGAAGCAATAATAGAGATTGCTCATATGTACAAAGAAGGATTGTATGTAAAAAAAGATTACACCAAAGCGTATGAACTATATTCTAAAGCAGCTGACTTGGGTTATCCTGCAGGAAAATGTTTTTTAGCCATTCTATATCGAGAAGGATCAGGTGTTTCTCAAGACTTTAAAAAAGCATTTGAACTATTAAACAGTGCAGCTTCTAGTGGCCAAAGTGATGCAATTTTTACGCTTGGCTTGATGTATTATGATGGTGAATTTGTTGATAAAGACCTGGTTAAATCCTGCCTTTATTTCAAACTTGCATGGCTATGGGGAGAATATGACATGAATAATTATAGTGTTGTTTCTGACGAACTGACAGAAGCTCAGAATGCAGAAGTTGACAAGTTATTCAGGAAAGAAATTATTAACTTGGGGTTTGAGGATAGGAGAACCATGGATTTGATTGGAGGTTTGCAGAAGGCAGATAGAGAGGTAGAAGGTAATGAATAAATTATCCATTTTATATGTTTTTTGTATGCTATTTTTAGCATTAGGTTGTGAAGATTCTTCTCCGCAACAAGAAGTTGTTTGTCTTGACAAAAAGTCTTGTTGTGTGTATGTAGTTTTAACAGAGCAAGGCGATCTTGAAATTGAATACGAAGGCTATGGAATGCTGAATCGCCGTGTTGCTGGTTCAGATACAAAAAAGAAAAATTTCTCTTTTTCCTATGTGCAAATGGTGGAAATGTATGGTGAACCTGGGGTATTTACCCCTCATGTTGAAAATCCTGATGATAATATTTTAGATTTGCAAGGGAAACTCAAAATTAGGGATGAAAACCAGGTAAGTGTTACTGTGACACTGGAATCTAAGATCAATGGTAGAATCCAGTTTTGTAAAATGAAAAGTGACAAATTCCCTGATACCGAATTTCCTGAAATTGAATTTAATCCTGAAACGAAGAAAATTGAGTTTCAAGGTGAAATCACCGGGTGGCTTATTGAATGATATTTGAAACAAGAGGAAAACAGGTAGTCCATGCGGTTAATTTTGTAAATTTTAACTAAAGGGAATCTCTAAAAATTCAATTTCTACTGCGAAAGCAATTATTAGAGATACCCTAAAGCTAATTTTAAATGCTTCGATAATGGCAATGGCTCTGGTGTTCGCTTCGCTTACAAATTTAATATCTGTATAGGCTACCAGACTCATGGACGAATAATATACTTCTATGATATGAATCTAGAAACTCAGTCAGAAATTAACTCAGGAGGCTAATCTTGAACGATAAAGAAACTAAACTGTTTGACCAGCTATCGAGGATGACAAGAAGACGCTTCGCTAGAAATATATCAGGTTCATGCACAGGGTGTGTTCACTTTGCCTTAAAGTAAGTTCACTTTGTAATGATTCCAGTTGACATAATGGCCCGGCAGACTGACATAAAAGTCTTTCCAGCTGCTGCAAGCGTTCGCCGTTTAATTGTTTCATGGTGTCTTTCAAAGTTTTGCGATACATTCTTTCTCTGACAAAGCTAACTAACAGCAAAACGGCAAATGCTGAAATCATTCCAATTATTAATATTGTCTCACCGTCCATACCATTGCCCATGTAAAATAATAATAGCAAATCAATTACCCAACAACTCAACCAGTGCCTTTACCACTATTTCTTCATCATCGAACAACATGGTTCTTGGATCCATTAGTAATTGCCCTTCGCTGATGCGGGCGACGATGGGGGTTGGGTATTGACGAAGTTTTACTGTCAGTTCATCTAAACTCATGCCCGCTGGCTTGATGGCCAATAGTTTAGTCGGGAGATTCTGGGTCGGCAGCGACCCGGAACCCATCTGGCTGAAGCCATCGATTATCTCTAATTGACCAGCGGCAATTGTTTCATTGACCGCTTTGGCGATGCGATTAGCCTGTTGGGTTAAATCCTCTAAAGTTCTACCTAACATCCGCAAAGTCGGCGATTCAGCCAGAGCCAGCTGTTCATCAAGAAACAGTGTCAGCGTCGCTTCCAGCAATGCCAGAGTCAGCTTGTCAACCCGCAGGATACGGGCCCAGGGGCTTTTGCGAATTTTTTGAATATGTTCGGCTTTGCCGAGAATGATGCCGCCCTGAGGGCCGCCGATAAGTTTGTCAGCGCTGCAGGTGACCAGATCGGCTCCCATCTGGATTGAAACCGGCAGCGGCGGTTCATATTGAAAGCCAAACCGGGAAAAGTCAAATAAGGCACCGGCCCCGACATCATCAATCATCACTAAATTATGGCGATGAGCGATATCAATCAAAGTTTCCAGAGAAACCTCAGAAGTAAATCCGGTAATCTGATAATTACTGGGATGAACCCGAATGATAGCGGCGGTATCTTCGGTGATGGCATTTTCATAGTCACGGGGGTGGGTTTTATTAGTGGTGCCAACTTCAACCATCTTCACACCGGCGGCTTCCATCACCTCTGGCAGACGAAACGCCCCGCCGATTTCGACCAGCTGGCCGCGGGAGACAATAACTTCTTTGCCGGCGGCCATGCTGTTTAAGGCGATGGCGGTAGCGGCGGCATTATTATTTACCACAGTGGCCGCCTCACAGCCGGTAAGCCTTTGCAATAGAGCTTCCAGACGCCCATCCCGACTGGAACGTTTGCCGGTAGCTAAATCCATTTGCAGGAGATTATAACCCCGTAAATGATTTTGAATCTGATCCAATGCCCGCTCAGCCAGCACCGCCCGGCCCAAAGCGGTATGCAAAATGATACCGGTGGCATTGATGATACGACGATAATATGGTTTCATATCATCACCAACACAGCTGAGTGCTGCTTGAATGATCGCAGCGGGAAGTTTATCGATATTGTCACAGCCGGAATCTTTGAGGATAAGACTGCGGTTCAGGTCAATGGCATCCCGCAGAGCCTGGACTACCACCTTGCGGGGGGCATCTTTTAATATATCCTTAACCGCTTCGGTTTCCAGCAAACTGTCAACCGAGGGAAGATTTCTTAATAATTCGTTTTTATTAGCCATAAAACCACCTTTATCAGTAAATAACCGGGTAAAATATCTGTATTTTATTCTAACGAGCCCAAACGGATAAATCAATAGATTTAAATCATTAGCCGAGACTAAGAAATCCCGGAATGACAATGCTAAACGGTCTCGCGGAGTTTTTCCTGGGGATTTTTAACTAAAAACGAAGGTATCAGCAGCAGTGCAGGAACAGCCATGGAGATCAAAGCCACCAGTTTATAACTGCCGGTAACATCATACATCTTACTGAAAAAGATTGGACCAATCGCACTGGAAAAGACCAGAATAGAGGTAGTAAGCCCGCTGATGGATCCTAAGTGTTTGCGGCCAAAATACCGGGGCCAGATGATTGTCATCATCAAACCAAAGATACCACCGGAGACACCATAGCCCGCTATAAAAAGTATCCTGCCTGAAGTTGTAGAAAAATCAAGCTGCCCGGCTGCAGTGACAATCTGAAAGATGACATTGACTATCAACAGCCATTTAAGTCTGATATGATCGCTGAGCCAGCCGGCTATCAATGCCACCGCTACGCTGACTAAGCCAATAACCGGAAATACCGCATAAGACTGACTGCGACTCAGGCCCAACTCCTGGCCCAGAGAAGTTATATGAAAACTCAAAGCGGTCATATAAAGTGCCTGCCAGGCACAAGCCAGGGCAAAAGCCCAGAAAGCCCATGTCCGGATCGCCTCACTGCGGGTAAATTCATGATATATCTGAGGCACGCGCTTTTGGGCTTTCTTAACCCACAGCTGGTCATCACGGCCATCCATAACCAGTCCACACTGTTCAGGATTATCCCGGTAAAAAAGCCAGCCAATTACGCTCATGCCGATGCCAACTATCGCAGCTAAAAGCAGATAACTGCTTTGCCAACCCCAGTTCTCAACGAAATAATTCAATAATGCCGGTGAAGCATTAAAACTGTAAGCCACGGCGATATTAGCGATGCCAGTTGCCAGGCCCCGGCGATGATTAAACCATTTGGCGATAGTAATCCGGGAAACCATGGTGAGACATCCCTGACCAAAAAAGCGAATCAGCAGAAAGCCAAAAGCCATAAGCATAATAGTGGCGGTGATATTAGCTGTGATTGCCGGTATATGATCGGCCAGTGACAAAACCACCAGACTTATACCCAGACCGATTGAACTAATAACAACCATCACCCGGGTACCAACCTTGTCAGTTACCGTACCAGCTAAAGGCAGCAAAAAACTGCTTATAACTGTGCCGTACATATAAGCCAAACTCAGCTGGTTTCGTGTCAGACCAAGGATTTCAATAAAACTATCGGTAAAAACACCCACGCCAATGGTCTGGCCCGGGATGCTGGCAATTATGCCGATAGTTGCAACAAGCACAATAAACCAGCCATAGAAGAATCGCCATTTACCCGGGGCAAAAGGAAAATCAACCCAGCGGGATTGGGCTTTACTATTTGGTTTATTAATCATTACAAATGCAACTTTCTACTTTAAAAGCGATAAATACCGCAATATAAGCCGGAAGTCAAATACTTTTTAACTGGATGCGATAGACTAATGCCAAAAGTTTAAATAAATTTAGTTATACAAATTCTCTATACAAGGGAAATATAAAGGTTAAGATAATGTACTATCAATGAAATATTCTATTTAAGAGGTGTATTATGAAAAATGTTTTAAGAATCATGGTTTCTCTGGCAATGTTGATCCTGGTTGGCTGCGGGGATGTCACAACCGACACTGCCGCACCGGTAAAGACCGCCAAAGCCAAAACTGTCATCGACAAAACCGCCCCCACCGGCCCTGTTATCGGTAAATGGGTCAGTATCTTCAATGGCAAAGACCTCGATGGCTGGACAACCAAGATCAAAGGCCATAAACTCGGGGAAAATCCCGGGGATATCTTCCGGGTCCAAGATGGGCTGCTAACGGTTTCCTATGATAAGTTCGATAAATTCGATAATCGTTTCGGCCATCTGTTCTATAAAGAAAACTTTTCCCACTATCGCATGCGTCTGCAATATCGCTTCATCGGCGAACAGACCACCGGCGGGGCCGGCTGGGCCTATCGCAATAGCGGCATTATGATCCATGGCCAGGAACCAGAAAGCATGGGCCTTGACCAGGACTTTCCGATCTCTATCGAAGTCCAACTGCTCGGCGGCAGCGGTAAAGGCGACCGATCTACCTGCAATCTCTGCACACCGGGCACAAACGTTGTCATGGAAGGGAAACTCGTCCGGAACCATTGCATCAGCTCAAACTCCAAAACCTATCATGGCGACCAGTGGGTCACCGCCGAAATCGAAGTCAATGGCTCCGGCATCATCAAACATCTTATCAATGGCGAAGTTGTCATGCAATATGAACAGCCACAACTCGATGACAAAGACACCGCCGCTAAAAAACTTATTATCGATGGCCGTAAACTGCTCGATGGCGGATCTATCTCGCTGCAAGCCGAAAGCCACCCTGTCCAGTTCAAAAACATCGAAATAATGCTCATGGCAGGTTGAACCTGCACACAACTTACATAAGGATCATTGGTCGGTAAGTGCCATCGGCGTCGTTGCCGCCTGCATCAGGCTGGATGTCGCAGGCAGGAGACAAATATTAATGCGCCCGTGACAAATTTTGTAGAGAGTTTGCATGCAAACTCTCAGCATCCGGCCAGATATCAATCGGCATAAGGCAGAAGTTAAGTATCGCAAGCAAGATGCTTGTGCTACTTCTCCCTACGCGAGCCATTGGCCATCATTTGACCCCGTGAGCCAATGCGAATCCCGCTTTTTTGCGTAGGACATATATCTTCTGTAGTAATCTTGAATACTGAGCAAAACAGGTTTCACACCCAGAATGCCCGAAATCACCTTTGATAAATATTTCAATCTTTTCGGCATCAACCTTAACATCTGCATCATAATAGATAAAGTTCGAAGGATCATCACTCAAAACATCACTGTTCATTAAAGCAAAGCCTAAACTATCAATGGGCTTATAAACAAGTAGATTACCTTTTGCCACCTTTTGAAGCTCTAAATCTAAATAGATATCTTCTATTTCATTTAAATATCGTGCTGAAGGAACAAGTATCAACAACTTGCTTTCATCAAGTTTATTGACTTTTATATCACCCCTCTCAATGCCATCAACAAATACAGAATAGCCTGCCTCTTTAAAACGCGGGCAAAAAAGATTATTATAAAACATCAGAAATAATATAAAAAATAAAAATATTGGCACAAGAATCAATAATATTCTCTTTTTTCTTTTCATGTATTCACCTGCTAAATGGGAACATAGTGATTGAAAATTATTGTGCATTGACTTTGGTGCCATTGATATAGAGTGTTGTCTGGCCAGTGTGGCCATCTACGGTTGCGGCGATATGAGTCCAGACTTTAAGCGGTATTTTTTGTTTTGAGGTTGGATTAGAGGTGTCGGCATTGGAAATCATTCTCAAACCGCCGCCATAAGTATCGATGAGATAACCCTGGGAACTGCCGGCTATGGATTTATCTATCACCCTGGTACCTGTGGTCTCAGGATGAATCCATGCCTCCAGCGTTATCGCCTGATTACAATTTAAGGATTCATCATGGGCAATACTTAGAAAACTCTTGCCATCAAAATGCATAGACCTTTCGACCTGAACCACTTTCCCGGTTATATCATATTTATGCTTACTTAAATCCACAAAATCATCACTGATAATGCAATCTGGCATATCCTCAATACCCTTGGCGTCCTTTCTGGCTGCTAAGTCTGCTATCTCTTTAGCTGAAAGCACGCGATTAAAAATACTGAACCTGGCGATATCGCCGACGAAACAGTTTTGGCCATTGTTATCTGCCCCGATACGCAAGGGGATGTTAGTGGAAGTGATTTTATATTTCTTTGCCGAGGCTATATCTTCCACGCGCTGGATGCGTTTTTCTACTTCGATCGATTCGGCAGGCTGGGGAGGGATTGTCCTGGCCCTGGCAAGCGTACCGATAAGGCTCTGGCCGGCCTTTAAGCTGACCACAAAATCACTGCCCACTTTTTTGACAACAAGATTAAATTTAGGTTGAGCACCATCAAAGTTATCCCGAAGCCGCAGCTCGCTGTCAACAGTTGCTTTGATCTCAAACCAGGTTGTCGCATTATTCTCATATCGAGCTGAAACCACAAAACCGCCTTCAGCGCAGATACCCCGGAAGCTGGCATTATGCCAGGCCCACGGCATTGCCGGGAAAACACGAATAACCGGATTTGGATCTTTTGCTATATCTACCGGCCAGCTTTGCAGAATCATATCATGAACCGCTTCCATTGCCAGGAAGTTGCCTTCCAGCGTAAATGGCCGGTAACTAAAGCCCGAAAGCCCGGTACCGATCTGATCGCCATTGACATGAAAACCATTGCGCAAAGTAAAGGCTCGTTCATAATAGATGAGGTATTGCCAGGCCAGCTCCGGTTGACCAACGCGGGCCAGAATAGATGAAAACCATGAAAAGCTGTAGCCTGTCCAGGCGCGTGAACCAAGCTCATCCATCTTGGCAACAGAAGCCTTTATGATTTTACGATCCCTTGCAGAGCCATCAATATTAAGGGTGGCAAAGGGATGAATAGCCATGACATGGGCATGATGACGATGAGATTGATTAAATGGTTCATCACTGCTGAACATAAGCACATTATCTTTATCGACATGAAGCGGATTAAGCTTAACCCGCAATGCCCGCCATTTTCCGGCATCATCTGATTTATCCAGCATCTGGGCCATCTCCGCCATGGCATCATAGGCCCAATGCAGCATAGCCAGATCCTGATTGGAATTGGGTTTGAGAAAAGCCCGCTTGGAATTATTAAATATCTCTGATGAACTTGAAAGCGGTAAATAGAGTTTGCCATCCTTTTCTTCCAGCAACTCGGTAATGGCTATCATTATCTCGTTCATCCACGGATAAGCTCTCTCACGCAGGAATTTTTCATCCATTGTATGTTTCCAATGGAGGTAAAAACTCTGGCCAACCCATATAGAAAAAGTTGGTGATAAAGTATACTGAGGCCAGCCACCCAGAGGTTTGCCGTTTAAGGTCATAACTGCAGGAATTACCGCACCATTAACGCCGTAAAAGTCCCTGGCAAACTTTCGATATTCCGGCAGCAAATTCCACATATGATTGATAAAGCTAAGCCCGGCATCTGTCAGACCAGCTTTGTGATAAGCAAGATAAGTCATCTGGGTATTTAGATCATGATGAAAATCACCTTTCCAGGGCGGCAGTCCACCGGAATCCTGGGTCCAAACTGCCTGCAAAGGCATCGAAGGGGCATCTGGCCGTGAAGCGGCGCCATAAAAATACTTGACAAGATTATAATGCCGTTGAATCCTCTCATCTGGGATAGTCACCTCAGAAATAGACCAGAAATTATCCCACCATTGCTCATGCGTTGCAAACATCTCGTCATAACCGGTATCCAGAGCTTTTAATACCAGTTTTTTTGCCAGAGCAAGCGGGTCAGTTTCATTGGCATCTTCTTTATTTGTTGTTATTGTAACAGCAATCAAGGTTTTATCGCCAATGTGTTTGGTAACGGTCAAAGTTGCATAGACAAGCCCTTCGCTGGCTTCCTGCACCATCCAGTTCATACCGTCGGCCTGGCCAAAGGTCGCTGGTTTGTATTTCAGCCGGTCAATGCCATCAGGGCGAATGAATTTACAGGCAACATTGTTATCATCTATTATGATTAATGATACGCGCTGGCTGGCATGAAAAAAACATTCGAGTTTACTGTTATCCTTAAAGTTTACCACTCCCAGAGCGTTTTTCATATCAAGGGTAAAATCGCTGGCTTTTTTATCCTCGCTAAGTGTCAGGACAAGTCTGCCGCCCGGTAATTTAGTCGGGGCCGGATGATTATAAATATTGTCATATCTGCGGACATACTCACCCCAGTTGTCCTTGATGAGTTTTTTCATGTTGGCATAATTCCAATTGCCTTCAAGAATTTCAGGGGCCAGGGTTTCATCCCAGAGATCGCCCCGGTCCAAAGAAAGGTTAATGGTATTGCCGCTGCCCCAAAGTAAACCACCCAACATGCCATTACCCAGAGGAATAGCCTCATCCCATCTGGTAATTGGTGCCTCAAGCTTAAGCTCATAAATATCTGAATCACTGGCCAGAGCTTCTGTTTCTGATGCCAACAACACAAAAGACAATAATAACACTGAAGCAGTCCGATACATGATATTTGCATTATTTAATAATCTCATTTTATCACCCTTCTGTAGTCTTATAAAGGTTTTTGCTTTACTATGGCATCTATCACCAGGATTTATGGTCGACTGCCCCACTTATCAACTCGGAAGATTACTATAACCTTCTTCATCATTTTGGTCAAATCATTTTATTAATGGTCTGCTGGAACATAAAATAAGGGTTAATACGGATTCTTAAAGGTCGTATTCTTTAATTTTGCGGTAGAGGGTACGTTCGCCGATACCTAATATCTTAGCGGCGGTTTCGCGATTGCCTTCGACCATTTCCAATGTACGTTTGATGGCTAATTTTTCCAGCTCTGTCAGGCTGATGCCAGCAAGATCAGAAAGCGGGGAATCTTCACCTGATTTACGCTGAATTTCGATTGGCAGGTCAGCAACATCGAGTTTTTCACATTCAGCGAGAACTACCATCATTTTAACGCAATTACGCAATTCGCGGATATTGCCAGGCCAATCATATGCTTTTAGAAGTTTCACAGCCGATGGGGTAAAACCATGCACTCCGCGACCTTCATCTCTGGCATATTGATGGAGAAAATGATTAAGCAGTTCGGGGATATCCTCTCGACGCTGGCGCAACGGCGGAATTTCAATATTGACGCCACGGATACGATAATAGAGATCCTGGCGGAAAGTTTTTTCCTCGACCATTTTTTCCAGATCCTGATTGGTAGCGCTGATGATACGAACATCGACTTTAGTTCCCTTAGTTGAACCTACTGGAACGACAATTTGATCCTCCAGAACCCGCAGGAGTTTGGCCTGCATAGCCGCGGGCATATCGCCGATTTCATCGAGAAAAAGTGTGCCGCCATCGGCCATCTGGAAAAAACCCTTACGATCAGCTGAAGCCCCGGTAAAAGCGCCATGGACATGGCCAAAAAGTTCCGATTCTAACAAGGTATCACTAAGGCCAGCACAGTTGACAGCCTGAAAAGGGCCATCGCTCCGTGGGGAATTAAAATGAATAGCAGTGGCAAAAAGTTCTTTGCCAACACCTGATTCTCCCTGAACTAAAACAGTAACGCTTGAATTGGCGGCACGGTTAAGTTTATCCATGATACGCAGCATGCGAGGGGAATTACCAATAATTCCTGCAAAATCAAATTTTTCATCAAGTTTGACATGCAGTCGATGGTTTTCCCGTTCGAGCATAACCTTATCTGATGCCCGTTTTACGACGGCTCTGAGGTGGTCAAGATCTATTGGCTTAGGGATATAATCATAGGCACCCTTCTGGAGAGCCTCTTTGCAGGTATCAATTGATTCATGAGCGGTGATGAGCACAACTTCACAAATATTATCTCGTGAGCGTACGTTTTCCAGAACACCCAGACCATCAATGCTGTCGCCAAGTTTCAAGTCGGTGATGACAACATAGGGGTCACCTATCTGGCAGATGTCAATGCCCTCCTGCCCTGAAGCAGCCAGAGTTACTTCATAACCCACACGTTCGAGGGCTTCAGCTAGTATATCGGCATGGCCTATTTCGTCTTCTACTATTAATATTGGTATTTTATCAGTCATATTCTTATTATATATTAAAAGTGAAAAACTAAAAGTGAAAAATCATATCCACAAATCAACTCATATTAACACAGAAAAAAAACATTAGTGAATTAAGGCTAATAACTCATTTACTAGCTACTCTACAGCAGGAAAGGTTATGGTAAAGCTGGTGCCTCTACCGGGTTCACTGATAAGATCGATGTGGCCATTATGGGCTTCAATAATGCGCCGACATGTGGGAAGGCCAAGGCCTGTTCCACCCTTGCGTTTAGTATAATAAGGATCAAAAATTTTATTTTTTACTTCTTCGCTCATGCCAGGGCCAGTATCAGAAATTTCAATACAGATATTGTCATTTTCGATACGTGAACGAATAATCAATTCACCTGCACCGTCCATAGCCTGAATAGCATTGATAAAAAGATTCAATAAAGCCTGTTTTATCAGGTCTGCATCAACTTTTGCATACATCTTGTTAGCTACAAGATTATGTCGAATCTGAACGCCCTTATTGAGAGCCTGAGGTTCATAAAAATCAATCAGATCATCAAGCAATTCATTTATATCCTGACGCGCTGGATTCAGCTCAATACGGCCAGCATAACGCATAAAATCATTTAATGTTTGAGCCAAACGGTTGGATTCACCAGTAATATTTTTGATTTTACGGAGTTGACGGGCAAGTTTTTGAGCCGGGTCTACGATACCACCATAATCTTTGTTATTTTCAACCTTTGTTGCTTTAATAAAATCGCCGATGTCTTCGGAAAGCAGCTGAAGATTTATTTTAATGATCGAAAGCGGATTGCGGATTTCATGGGCCAGGCTATTGGCAAGATCGCCCAGCTGGGCCATCTTCTCGGCATCTTTGACACGGCGTACCAAATCATTACGCTGTTGCTTATAGCGTTTGAGATAACGTTGGCCAATCCGCCAAAAGATAATAGCGGTGATTCCAGAGCCAATGATAATACCAATTGTAATATAAAGTGCGGGCATAAAACTACCTGGGAAATCAAAACTCGCTCAAATGTTTAGGCACTAGTGAAAGAAACGGGCCTCCGTTTTTAGGTGGAGGCCCGATCGTTTATTAATAATTCGACCTAGGCCGACTCGACTGCTTATTCAGATTTTTCATCTTTTCTTGCAGCCATCACAGCTTTGTGAGAAAGCTTGATTCTACCCTGGTCATCAATTGCGATCACTTTGATTTCCATTTCGTCGCCAACCTTGCAAACATCAGTCACATTGCGAACAAAATCATTGGAGATTTCGCTGATGTGGCAAAGACCTTCACGACCTGGGGCTAATTCGATGAAAGCACCAAATTCTTTGATAGCTACAACTTTACCAGTATAAACACTACCAATTTTAAGTGGCTTGGTCATCATTTCAATAATACCCTTGGCACGGTTATGGCCATCGCCACCAACGCAAGAGATATAAATTGTGCCATCTTCTTCGATATCAACCTTGGTACCAGTAGTTTCCTGAATCTTCTTGATTTCACGACCGCCTGGGCCAATGATAGCACCGATCATATCGACCGGAATCTGAGTGGTAGCAATACGTGGAGCATACTCTGAAAGATACATATTAGGTTCAGCAATAACACCTGCCATGATTTCAAGGATCTGCATGCGAGCAGTTTTGGCATACGCAAAAGTTTCGCGAATTTGTTCAATGGTCAAGCCACGAGCTTTAAGGTCAAGCTGAATGCCAGTGATACCGTCTTTGGTACCAGCAACCTTGAAGTCCATATCGCCATAATGATCTTCTTCGCCAAGGATGTCTGTGATATATACAGAGGCATCATCAGTTGACATCATACCAACAGAGATACCAGCAACAGGATTCAAAAGAGGCACGCCAGCATCCAGCATCGCCAGAGTTCCACCACAGACAGAAGCCATCGAACTTGAGCCATTAGATTCCATGATTTCCGAAACCAGTTTGATGGTATATGGGAATACGTCAGAATCAGGTAAAACCATAGCAAGAGATTTTTCAGCTAGAGCACCATGACCTATTTCGCGACGACCTGGGCCCATGATTCGGCCAGTTTCGCCAACACAGAATGGAGGGAAATTATAATGAAGCATGAACTTCTGGCCAAATTCATCGCAAAGGCCATCGACAGTCTGCTGATCAGAAACAGTACCAAGCGTAGCAGTGACAAGACCTTGAGTTTCGCCACGAGTAAACAGTGCCGATCCATGGGTACGTGGCAGGAAGCCAACTTCGCCACAGATGTCACGAAGTTCATCAAGACCACGTCCGCCAACCCGAGTACCGCCAACGATCATTTTACGGATCATAACTTCCTGGAAATCATGGAAGCCTTCGCGGATCATTTCGGCAGGATATTGCCATTGATCTTCTTCTTTATCTTCAGGACACATTTCAGCTTTGAATTCGTCATACATAGCATCAATTGTGTTTTGACGTTCAAGCTTGCCATCAATTTTCTTAGCTTCCAGGTAAGCATTGCCATACTTTTGTTCTAGCATGGAAATAATTGGAGCGATATCAGGGATTTCAAAAGGAGTTTTCTCTTTGCCACACTTTTCAACTAATTCGTTGATCATTGAGCAAAGTTCTTTAATGACTTCATGACCTTTTTCGATAGCACCAGCGACAACATCTTCGGAAAGCTGACGAGCTGAGACTTCAATCATATTTACAGATTCATCATGACCGCCGAGAACAAGTTCCATCTGGGTCTTGTCCATTTCAGTCTTGGTTGGATTGATAACATACTTGCCATCAACATAACCAACGCGAACAGCACCCATAGGGCCATTAAATGGGATATCAGAAATGCAAAGAGCAGCGGATGCACCAACCATGGCAAGGATATCAGGATCATTTACCAGGTCAGCTGAAAGAACGATTGCCTGAATCTGCACATCATCTTTGAACCCTTTAGGGAACATTGGACGACATGGACGGTCGATCATTCTCATAGTAAGAACTTCTTTGGTAGTTGGACGGCCTTCACGTTTCATGAAGCCACCGGGGAACTTGCCAGCTGCGGACAATTTTTCACGATAATCCACAGTCAGCGGGAAAAAATCAATACCTGGACGAGGTTTGGAACGAACGCAAGCGGTAAATACGACGGTTTCGCCATATTGAACCATAACAGAGCCGGCGGCCTGTTTTGCGATTTTCCCGGTTTCGATAGATAAAGTTCTACCTGCGATTTCTCTTTCTACTCTTGTTACATTAAAATTCATAATTTTTCTTCTTTCTTGCCTACACAAATCTACATCAATTGACACATTCTACATCTTTTTATATTGACACGAATTGCTACACCATTACATATTGATACAAAATCCCCAAATTAATATTTGAAATTTTTGCCAGAGTAAAAAAACATATCTCAGGCAAAATAATCTGGAGGTGTCGCCATTGCGACTATTATAAAATCAGGACAGACTAAGACCGCCCCGATTTATTATAATAAAAAAAATCGGCACGCATGACATGCCGATTTGGAAATGTTTACTTACGAAGGCCTAAACTACCAATGAGTTTAGTATATCTTTCACGGTCGATTTTGGCCAAATACTTCAGTAAGCCAGAACGACGACCAACCATTTGCAACAACCCACGGCGTGAAGCATGGTCTTTTTTGTGCATTTTCAAATGCTCAGTGAGCTCTTTGATGCGGGTTGTTAAAATTGCAACCTGTACTTCCGGTGAGCCGGTGTCACCCTCTTTGGTTGCGTACTCTTTGATAATATCTTGTTTAATCATTTTGTTCCTTCCCCAATCAGCCCATTTCTGGAACTAACGAGACAGAAGTTAATATTTATGTGCCAACACTTCATCGACACTAATAATTAAGTCAGTATAACTGAAAAAAAGGGAATTGCAAGTGAAATTCCCCAAATTAACACAAAAGAAGGCGCATTAAACATAAAGTATTTATTTGTAATGACTTACGACTAGAGAAACGAAAGAAATACCAATACTGGCTAAACGATAAACCCATATAAACAATCGAATTATCACTGATTAATATCAACAAAAAGTATTGTCTTGCAGTGAATATTTTGTAGAATATCCAAAAGCCATATACAATTCAGACGATTTTACTACAATTATAACTATGTTCAGATTATTTTGTTAGTTAAGAAAGGGATACTGTAATGAAAATAATATGTCCAGAATGCAATATAGAGATCCCACAGGACCAAATCAATATTGCCAACGATCTAGCCTATTGCCCTGAATGTGGCGAAGCTTTTAGCATCTCTGAGCAGCTGGATGAGCCAGAAATAGAATTAAGTCCGAAAGTTCTGGAAAACCCGCCCAAAGGCGCATGGTATCAAAAAAACTATAATGGTTTTACAATTGGCGCAACAACCCGATCTGTAGGTACCGCTGTATTTATGGTCCCTTTTATGTGTGTCTGGTCGGGATTTTCGATTGCAGGTATTTATGGTAGCCAAATCGCTAAAGGCCATTTCGACCTGCACCAGTCGCTTTTCGGGCTCCCTTTCCTAATTGGAACTTTTGTCCTGCTGGGTGTTACCATGATGGCTATCTGGGGTAAAGTGGAAATTACCGTCAATGGCTCCGATGCGAACGTTCTGATCGGGGTTGGCAACAAAGGCTGGAAACGCAAATTTACATGGAAAGAAATAAATAATATCTATGAAGACACCAGCAGTATTAGGATAAATGATCAATACCGCCAGGTAATTGTCCTTGAAGGGCTTAAAAAAATCAAATTCGGAACAAATCTAACTGATGATAGAAGATATTTCATTCTCGATTCGCTCAAATATCTCAAGAGTATCGAACAGCAATAAAACTTAAATAACCGGCGACTGTGAAAAATATAACGAGTTTATTTTTATAAACATTTAGTTTTTTACAAGACAGGCTCGGTTTTGAATTGTATATTATTTTGAAATAAATTTGTACTCTAATAAAAAGGAAACAATTATATGTTTGAACGATATACTCAAAACGCCCGCAGCGTAATGGACCATGCCCGACAGGAAGCCCAGAAACTAAAACACGATCACGTTGGAACTGAACACGTACTACTTGGTTTGGCTGAAGTTAAATCTGGCGTAGCTTATGACATATTAATACACAGAGACATTTGCCTAAAGACGGTAAAAGCTGAAATAGTCAAACTCGTTCAAAATGGCACAGGCCATGAAGACACCGATTGGGAAAAACTGCCCCGAACCAAACATTGCCAGAACATGGTTGATGATGCAGTAAAAGAAGCCCGTGAGTTAAAACATAATCATATCGGCACAGAACATTTACTCTTGGGTTTATTGCATGAAAATGAAGGAACCGGAGCCCAGGTGATTCGCAACATGGGTTTGAAGCTGGATCAAGTTCGCATAGATGTATTGCACTTTTTAGGCAAAGCCTGATAATAATTGATAATTAAATACATGAAGATTACAGGGCATTGTTTCAGTTTGAACTAATGCCCTTTTTAACTATTGGTTATTGTGTTTATCGTTGAGCAATTCAGTGGCGTATTGCAATGCCGTTGAAATATTACGATGGATGGCTTGGGAACCGATTTTTTCGATCAAACCTGATTTATTAATAGCAGCTAACGGTTGGGTGTTAATACCTGAAATGATTATTTTGCGACCATTATGATGGGCCAGCTTGATAATTTTTTCCAGTGCGAACAATCCAGTCGCGTCAATAGCGGGAACATTTCTCATACGCAAAATCAAAATAGCGACATCAGGGCTTATCAGGTCATCCTGAAATTTACTGGCGGCACCAAAAAAGAATGGGCCATTTATCTCAAATACAACAACTTCATCAGGAACTTGAAATTTACTAAGGGCAAAAGGATCATGACGTTCATCGTCCATATCAGTATCGTCATCATCTGAACAAATAATTTTCGCACCGCAGACCTGTTCCATTCTTCGCATGAAAAGCAAAGAAGCTAAGATCATACCAACTGGAATAGCTATGGTAAGGTCAAGGAGAACTGTAAGCGAAAACGTAATAATCATGACATAAATATCGCTTTTGGGGGCACGAAACATTTTAATGAATAGTTTATACTCACTCATTTTCAAAGCTACACCCAGCAGTATACCAGCTAAAACACACATCGGGATCATTGAAGCCAGCGAACCCAGGCAAATTAAAATTAAAAGCAATACCAATGCGTGAATTATGCCAGCAAACGGGGTTTTGCCACCATTTTTGATATTGGTAGCAGTTCGGGCAATAGCACCTGTAGCCGGAATACCACCCAAAAATGGACAGATAATATTAGCAGCGCCCTGGGCGACCAGTTCCATGTCACTGCGGTGCCGGGTGCCTGTCATACCATCAGCTACAACAGCTGAAAGAAGCGATTCTATCGCTCCGAGCATGGCAATACTGACGGCAACGGGAAATAATTGACTGATAAGCTTGAAACTAATCTCTGGAGTGGTAAAATCAGGCAGCCCAACAGACACCTGACCAAACTCAGAACCTATGGTAGTTACCGGAATACTAAAAAGTTTGACCAGCAGCGTACAAACAATAATTGCTATTATTGAACCGGGAATTTTATCAGTAACTTTAGACCAAAAAATCAGGATCAAAATAGTAAAAGTACTGATAATGACCGTCCAGAGATTGCATGAACTGATATTACCGAAACAGGTGATAATTTTAGGAGCAAATTCGATAGGTAGAGATTCAATATCAAGACCCAGAAGTGGCTTAAGTTGAGTGCTGGCAATGACTACAGCAATGCCACTAGTAAAACCCTGAGTAACCGGATAAGGGATATATTTAATTAAAGAACCCAATCGCATCACGCCCATAAGCACCAATATAATACCAGCCATAATGGTAGCCAAAGCCAACCCGGACATGCCAAACTGGTGAATAATGGAATAGACCATTACAACAAAAGCCCCGGTTGGCCCACCAATCTGAAACCTGGAACCACTAAGAATAGAAATAATAAGCCCGGCAATAATAGCAGTATAAAAGCCCTGTGCAGGTGCAACACCTGAAGCAATAGCAAAAGCAACAGCCAAAGGCAAAGCGACAATTCCAGTAATAACGCCTGCGGTTAAATCACCAGCAAAAAGTTTACGACTGTAGCCTTCACGAAGAACCGTGACAAGCTGGGGTTCAAATTTACGATGCAATTTAAAACTCAAATATGGCAAAATAATAAAACGAACCCGTAGCCATCAAATCAAGGATTCAATTTGACGGTCTATCGCACAAAACGCCAAATTCAACCTGAAGGCCGCAAGAAGTGGTGAATAAGGAATGAAGAAATTAGCAATTGAATGAATGATCGTCAAGGGATAATTTATTTATTTTATAAAAAAAGCATTACTCTATAACAATAAAATAATGCCTTTTAAAGTTTTTTTTGAATTCAACTCGCTATTGCGATGAATTTTCCGCAATTAAGACAATGTTGAGCTAAGGCCGCTGAGCCAATGATACCAGCATCGTTGCCTAGCATACCCAGACATAGCTCGGGTTTTTCATTATCGATTGTCCAGTATTGCTCATCAAAATGTCTTTTGATCGGATCCAGCAGAAGATCGCCAGCTTTAGTCATACCACCAAAGAAAACAATTTTTTCCGGGCCAGTAAAATGGAAAAGGCCAACGCACAGGATAGCCAAAGCCTTGGCGGTCAGATCGGTAACTTCTATGGCAAGCGGATCGCCTTTAGAGGCATGATTAAAGACATCTTTGGCGGTAATCTTGCCATTTAGCTGGTAAAGATATTCTAAGGTGGAATCCCGGCCTTGCTGAATTTGTTCCAGTGCACGAGCGGCAGTGCTATTAGCGGAGCTATAAGCTTCAACACAGCCATTTTGACCACAACCACAACGGCGGCCATCTGGATAAACAACGATATGTCCCAGCTCACCCGCTTTATTAGCCCAGCCATGGACTAATTCGCCATCGCTGACGATGCCACCACCAACGCCTGTTCCCAGAGCCAGTAAAAGCATATTATCACAGCCCGCACCGGCACCAGCGACGCGCTCGGCCCAGCAGGCAATATTAGCATCATTCTCAAGTACCACCGGGCAATGTAGGCGTTGACTTAAAAGATCTCTTAAAGGGAAGTTTTTTAAACCCATATTAGCCGTAGTAACAACAATTCCATTCTCAGCATCTATAAGACCCGGAGAACCAATGCCCAAAGCCGTAATAAGACGGGTATCAAGATTATGAAAAGCCAACATATCCTCAACCGCCCGAGCAATCCGGTCAACAATACTATCTGGGCCATCGCCAACGTTGGTTGGGACATTATCTTTGTAAAGGATGTCCATATTTTCATCGAAGCATCCAAGCTTAATGTTTGTGCCCCCTAAATCTATTCCAACATAGAGCTGGTTCATATCCATTCTCCTTTTGTCATATCCGAAAAATCAAATTTGTGAATCTCAATTTTCCAGGTAACTGCCAAAAAATTTCCTCATACATAAAAGTATCTGTTAAAAACCTCCAGCATATAAAGCATATTTGCTAAATTCGAAATGTCGATAGAAATCCTTTTCGTAGGACCAAAATGGACCTGCAATATTATATGATACATAGAAACATAAAGCAAACTTTTTTTAAGTGCCTTATCCATAACTACTTATGAAGGGCATAGTCGTTTTTGGGACTTGAAATCGATGCTTATCACTAGTAAACACCATAATCTCACTAGAACAAACCCTTGTTTGCCGCAGGATGCGCGATTATATCAGACTATTGCAAAGGACATCATATATCTTGACAACAGCTAAAAGATATGCTCTGCTATTGTGCTATGTCAATACCAATAAACAACAAACCGATAATAGGCATAACGATGGGTGATCCGGCAGGGATCGGACCTGAAATCATTGTCCAGGCTCTTTCTGACCCGGAGATCAGAGCTCTGGGGAAATTTATTGTCTATGGCATAAATGAATTGCTGACCTATGAAGCAGATCGGGCCGAGCTTAATTGTTATTGGCGGCGTGACCAGCATGATAATATAAATCGAAATTATCCAAATAATGTTGCGGTAGCAGACTATGATGAAATCGGCTGGAATCCAAAAATAAAAGGCCCCAGTAAACTTGGTGGCCAGGCGTCACTTAGATTCATTGAAGACGCCATAGACGATGCAGTAGATGGCAAAATTGATGCCATTGTCACAGCACCTATCTGCAAAGAATCCTGGGCGATGGCTGGAAGCACTTTCTCTGGCCATACCGAATTGCTGGCAAGCAGGACATATTCCAAACGACATGCAATGATGTTTGTCGGTGGTCCTTTCAAAGTGGTCTTAGCGACAATCCATGAAGCATTGTTTGAACTGAGACATATATTTAATATCGGTAAAGTTTTCACTCCTATCGATTTGGCTCATACTGCCCTAAAGGATTTTTTCGGGATCGAGAATCCTAAAATTGGCGTAGCCGCTTTGAACCCGCACGCTGGAGAAAACAAACGCTTTGGCGATGAAGAACAGAGAATTATTGAACCGGCTATTGTGTTGGCCCGCGAACATGGAATTGATGTCCAGGGCCCCTTTCCGGCAGACACTTTGTTTCATCAGGCACTGGATGGCAGGTTTGATATTATCGTTGCAATGTACCATGACCAGGGACTGATTCCGATTAAAATGCTGGCATTTGACAAAGCGGTTAATGTCACCATTGGCCTGCCAATAATAAGAACAAGCGTTGACCATGGCACAGCATTCGATATCGCTGGTCAAGGCATAGCCAACCCCAGCAGTTTGAAAGAAGCGATTAAAGTAGCGGCTTTGATGGCCAGTAAAAGACATAAGTAAAAAAGGAAAATATATTGTCACATACAATACAACAAATACAGGATTTGCTGGCCGGGGCAGGGATATCTCCGAGGCATCAGTGGGGCCAGAATTTTTTAATTGATATTAATTTAATGCACCTGCTGATTAACACAGCTGACCTTATGGGAAAAGAAACCATTTTGGAAGTTGGCACCGGCACCGGTTCACTCACCGATTTGCTGGCAGAGAAAGCCGGTTTCGTTGTTACAGTTGATATCGACCGCGGCTTAAGCATGATCGCCTGTAATGAGCTGGCTCATCACACAAACGTCAAGCATATCAATACCGACATCCTGGCATCCAAAAGCCTGCTGGCCCCGGAAGTAACCGATTGCCTCAAAGCTGAACACAAAAAACTAAACGGACCATTTTACTTGATGGCTAATCTGCCTTATAATATTTCTTCACCTTTGATTATCAATCTCCTGTTAAATTATATGCCTGACAAAATCGTGGTTACCGTTCAAGCAGAAGTTGGCCATCGGATGGCATCAGAACCCGGCTGCAAGCAATATGGAATGCTGGGGATTTTGCTACAGGCATTGGGCTCAGTCAAATATATTCGTACGATTAAACCCGGATCATTCTGGCCATCGCCAAAGATTGATTCAGCTATTATCAGCTGGGAACTTGATCAGGAAAAGCTGGCTAAGATTAAAAATATTGCAAAACTGAAGCAGACAATTGATATCGCTTTAGGTCATCGTCGTAAGACCATTAATTCATGTTTGAAACCGCAAGAAAACAAAACTTTGATGGTTGAAAAATTGAATGAGCTTGGAATAGATACCAAAAGGCGTGGGGAAACATTGTCGCCGGAGGAATTTGTGGCGTTAGCAAATGCCTGGGATGAGTTTTTGACAAGTAAGAAAGTCAACAAATGACCAAACGAGTAAAATTATTAATTACCGGTTTCGAGCCTTTCCGTCATCATAAGATTAACACTTCATGGCAGGCGGCTAACCATATTGGCCAGTTATTCGATGATGTTGTTGCGGTGGAACTGCCCGTGGAATATGTCGCCGCTCATGATAAACTGATTGAGTCTCTGGAAAAGTATAAACCTGACAGCTGCCTGTGTATGGGATTGGCTGAAGGGACAGAATTTCGCCTGGAAAAGATGGCTCGCAAGCCTAAAGAACTATCGCAATTTGCCGGTGAGGAAAAGCATTTTTCAACCTGGCCCTTGGAAGCGATGGGTGAGGTTCTAACTGGACTCAAAAGCAATTGGCGATATAGCGAAGATTGCGGACAATATGTTTGCGAGAGCACACTTTGGACCCTGTTGCAATATAAATTTGAAAAGGAAAATCTGGAGCATGCCACGTTTTTACATGTGCCATCGGTTTCGGATGAATATTCAATCCAACGAATTAATGATAATGTCCAGGCAATTGTAAAGCAGTATTTGAAAATTTAATGAAATTTACGGATTTCCGCCTGCGCGGGAATTACACAGTTATTATATAAGTTATATGCAGGAGATTGATATGAGCCCTAAGGGTAAAGACAAAAGCTGGCAGGCAAGAATGAGCGTGGCTCAAGATGAATTGGCGATTAATTTTGTTGAGTCACTAAGCTATGATACAAGGCTTTATAAATATGATATAGCCGGCAGTATCGCCCATGCCCAGATGCTGACAGATCAGAAACTGATTACAAAAAAAGAATTATCGGAAATCAAAAAAGGGCTGACTGAAATATCCGAACAGATCGATGCCGGCAAATTCAAATTTGATATTGCCTGTGAAGATATCCACATGGTAATTGAAGCGGCTTTAATTAAGAAAATTGGCGATGCTGGCCGAAAACTGCATACCGGTCGCAGCCGAAATGATCAGGTTGCCCTTGATATGCGTTTATGGACGCGTGATGAAATTGATATTATGGTCACCCTGTTGGAAGATTTACAAAGGGCACTGGTCAAACTTGCCAAAGATCAAGGTCAGGTTGTAATGCCCGGATATACCCATTTGCAACGGGCTCAACCAATTTTAAGTGGTTCATACTGCATGGCTTATGTCGAACAGTTCCAGCGCGATAAAGAAAGATTTATCGATGCGGCCAAACGTGTCAATGTTTCACCAATTGGAAGCGGAGCATTAGCCGGTAGTTCACTACCTCTGGATCGGGAAAAGACCGCATCACTGCTGGGCTTCCCTGCAATCACCCGTAACAGCATCGACAGTATCAGTGACCGTGATTTTTGCCTGGAATTTGTATTTGCCGCTTCCACTGCCGCTATGCACTTATCCAGACTAGCTGAAGATTGGATTATTTATGCCACACAGGAATTTGGCTTCATTAAAATTTCCGATGCCTACAGCACCGGCTCCAGCATGATGCCCCAAAAACGTAATCCCGATATGCTGGAATTAATTCGCGGAAAATGCAGCAGCGTCTATGGCAATTTGATGGCCTTGATGACCATGATGAAAGGCATACCCGCTGGCTATAACCGTGATATGCAAGAAGATAAAAAACAGGTATTTGATGCCGCCGATACTCTGCGGGCATCACTGGCGATGGCCGCTGCCATTGTTAGCAATACCGACTTCGTACCAGAAAATATCAGCAATGGCCTGGAAGAAGGTTTCCTCGACGCCACAGCCCTGGCTGAATATTGCGTGCGTAAGAGCGTACCATTCCGTCAGGCTCACCAGATAGTTGGTAAATTGGTTGCATTGTGCGATACAAAAAAATGCACATTAGCCCAATTGTCATTAGATGAAATGCAAACTCTCTGCGATAAAATCGATAAAGATGTTTATAACAGCCTCTCGACAGCCAATGTTGTAGCTGGCTATAATGTCGCCGGCTCAGCGGGTAAAAAACAACTCAAACAGCAAATCGCATTTTGGGATAAGATTTTATAGAAATCGATAATGCACCGATTGCGCACATAAACCATGGTAGAGACAAGGCATGCCTTGTCTCTATTTAAATATTTGAGTAAGCACCAAAAGCATTACCAATTACTTTGCCCATTTGCATTATCACATAAATAGAAACGCACAAATACACTAAACGTGGGAACCATGCCGAAAAAACATCGAATCTTTCATTGGCCAACTGCTCATACATATTAGCTATTCTAAATGTCGTAGCATATAATGTGCCGGATTCTTCGCCTACCTCCCAAAATTCACGGAATTCACTTGGCAAACTACGTGGCAATGCTTCAAAAGAAGTCTTGCCTTGTTTTATAATCGAAGGCATAAGTTTGAACTTGGCGGAAATGTTGGCGTTACCACAAGCATCCGTAGCCACTTGGGCAGTCATATCCATCGGCACACCAGCATCATAAAGCATATTGAAAATATAGCAGAACTGGCTATAATCGCGATAACGCAAAGCTTTTCCCAATGTAGGTATTTTCAATACAAAAGAATCCATAAATAATCTTAACTTCCCCTGCGACATAAAATTATAAATCATAAAAATAGAAATTATGGGTATATAAAAATAGCTCATGGTTCGTAAGATTCTAAAACCCAAATCGCCCATCGACATCTCTGCACCATTAATCATTCCGGCAATATAACTAACCAAATGTGGAATAATTATGGCAGCATGTAAAATAATAAAAGGCAAAATCATACCAGAAGCAACTTTGTTTTTAACCATGCCTTTAGTGGTATACCATCGTGAAAGCTGAGCTAAAGCATTGGGGACATTACCGGCCATCTCTGATGCAGAAATAACAGATAATGCTACAGGACCAAATACTTTCTTATTATGAGCCATAGCTCCAGCGATAGTCTCGCCCTGCTGAATATGAACAGAGGCATCCTCCAACGCTTTACGCAAGCCATAACGATTACTCCGCCCAGCTGAGGTGCGGAAGCACTTATGAGTCTCAACGCCTGCTTCCAGCATGGTAGCAAGATTATGGTATATATTGGAATACATTCGGTCTTTTTTCATTGATCTTACTCGCGTGAATAGCTTTCAAGGATGTCATTCCGCAAATTAAAAACTACATTATCTGATTCGGTCGTGGTGTCTTCACCTTTCCAGATAAACAAAAAGAAAGACTCTGTTTTTGTTGTCTTTGAGTAATTATAGCGTAAAGACTCATAATCATTATAACCTTTGGTTGAACTGGTTGGCGGACCAAATTTAGCAACAATATCAGCCCGGGTTGTTCGACCAATTTCTACATTATATTTTATATCTTTCGATATTTGCTTGCCAGTGATATTAGTTCGAGTGTCCAATGATGCCAGGCACCCCGAAACTGTTATCAGGGCAAACAACAGGATAATTGTACAAAAATAAATTCTAATCTTTATCATAATAATTCCTATTCATTAATAAAATTTGAGCCATTAATCCTCTATGCAAGCAGGCTGTTCTAAGTTGGTTATTGTTTCTTTTTTATTACTCTTATTAACAAGCACTATTCCCATTGCACCACTAGCTACTGCAAAAAAAATCGCATATTTGCTGGCAACAGGCATTTTGGGTTCAAAGTATCCTAGCATTTTTTGCTCCATAGGACCAAGGTTCGCTGGCATGCTGTCAAAAGTATCTCTAGCTGCCCTGACATCATGATTCAGAGTATAATATCGTTCAACTGCTACGAAAATTAAAAATGCACAGAGAAACAGGCACACAAAGCCCCATATCTTCATTTGGTATTTATCCATCTTATTTCCCTTATAATAAATCTAGCATTGATCTTTAACATCTTGTGAAACATTATTACTTTTCAAAACTAGAGTAACACCCGTTACACCAAATACCAATGTGAAAAATATCGCATATTTACTGGCAATCGGCATCTTAGGCCCAAACATAGTCTCATCTAATGTCTCTAAATACTCTGAATTAACCTTTTTATAAGCATTATCAAACATATCTTTCGCCATAGCTCTGATCGGTTTCTGATCGCGGTTTATAGTTTGATAACGTTCAAATGCAACAAAGATTGAGAATATACAGAGAAATATACAAACAAAACCCCAGATTTTCATTTGTTTTTTATCCATAAATATCCACAGCAATAATAAATAACTTTTTCTTAAAATAAACACATCTCCGCATGATAGCGGAAATGGTTTTAATAATCATGTTAACTTTCTTCGGTTGTAATTTTTGATGGTGTATCATTGTTGCTTTTGACAAGCAATACCGCACCAGAAACCCCGGTAATCAATGCAAAAAATATCGCGTATTTCGTGGCAGCAGGGGTTGCAGGCTTGACTGGGCCTCGACCCATCATACCACCAAGTGGCAACGAATTCATCATGCTATTCATCGCATTAACACTATCGGCATTGGATTGATAACGCTCAACCGCAACAAAAATACATATAGCACAGATGACCAGACATACGATCCCTAAAGTTTTCATTAAGTTATTATCCATAGAATCTCTCCTAAAATAGTGGTAATATTTTGACCTGCCAAAAACTTACCACATTTCAAAACCTAAATCAACAAGTATTATTTTACTCTTGCATCAATAGCCATATCTTTAGATAATCACATCATAGATTAATTTACTATTATACAGGACGCGAGAGATTATTATGATTTTTGAAGAAATTAGATTTTTTTGGCGATTAATTCGCAAAATAGCGATGATTTTCATTATTTTCCTGCTTTTTTTCGGGATAATTGAGATTGCTAGGGCATATCAAACTCTGTCAGAGGTGCATCCATCCCTGGCATATTTGTTTATTGGGGCTTTATTTGGAGCTTTCTTTGCCCTTATCTGGTATTTCATCCGTGGGATAAAGAAATATCCGCGGGTGCTGAATGTGCCTAATGATAAAAACCCAAAGAAATTTGGCAAATATCTGGTTAAATATATCAGCCGCATGGAAATTAATCCGCTCTTAGAAGCCGAACATCTCGAAAAACTGGCCCAATATCGTGAAAAACTCAAACTCCAGCTTAAAAAACGTAAAGAAATCGAAGAATTAAAGGAACTGATAGCCGAAACCGAACAGGAAGCGGTCTTGCCAATATTAAAAGTTTTGGATAAACATGCTGAATTAAAGGTTCGTAATGGCGTCCGTGACATAATGCTAGCGGTAACTCTCAGCCCCTATCGTTCAGTAGATTTAATGATTGTACTGTATCGTAATCTGGCAATTGTCCAGTCAGTTGCCAAAACTTATAATGCCCGACCCCGCCTAAAAGAAATGACCCGGATAGTTTACGATACCATTCGAGTCGTAGCCACGGTTAATTTCGTAAATTTAGGTGGCAAAATGATTAATAATATTGGAAAAGGCCTGCCGGGCATGATTCCAGGCCTAAGCCGTATAGTTGATGACTGCACCGAAGGTCTGGCCGCTGGCTTGCTGACCAGCATAACCGGTCATGCCGCCAAACAACGATGCCGGGCATATAAACGCTGGGATTACGATGAAGCTAAAAAGCAGTTAGCCGACCATCTGAAAACCTTCACCGGCGATGTTGGCAAAATATTCTTTACTGATATTATCCCAAATATGAAAATTCCCGGAGGCATAGCTATCGATAAATTCAAAGAAGTCAAAGACAGCTTAGCCAAAAACTTCAGCGAGACCATGAACATGGTTGGTAGCTTTCTGCGGCATAAAGGGAAAAGTTAACGGCGATTATCATCCTTGTCGGCTTTTCATCGCCCGCAACTGTACAAGAATCATCCCCGCTAACATTAAGCCACAACCAATTATTGCCTTTACGCCCATATCTTCATTTAAAATCAGCCAACCGGCAACAACAGCAAACACAGCTTCAAAACTCATAATAATCGCTACATGGGCCGCAGGAGCGTTTTTCTGAGCAAATACCTGCAATGAAAACCCCAAACCTACTGACAATAACCCACCATATAAAATGGGTATCGCCGCGGCCATAATATCACTAAGGATAAATTGTTCCAAAACCAAAGCAAAAGTAAAACTCAATAAAGCACAAACCATAAACTGACAACATGCAAGATAAATTGCTTCACTGGTCCCAATCAGTCTTTCAATAACCAGAACATGTACCGCCCAGATAACCGCCCCAACAAAAACAAGCCCATCACCCCGGTTAAAATTACTCGTCTGCCAAAATCTAACTATTGGACTAATGATATTATCACCTTCACTAAAATAAAATTGTTTACCCATGCATAAAAGAAACAGCCCGATTATCACCAATACTGATGCCGCCCAAACACTTTTGCGATACCTCCTGCCCATAAATGTACTAATTACTGGAATCAAAACCACATATAATCCTGTAATAAAACCTGCTTTACCTGCCGTGGTATATTGCAATCCAACCTGTTGAAAAGATGTCCCACCAAATAAAACCGCACCTGCTATCGCACCACCAAACCAGAAAGATTTCTTAAGCGGTATTTCAGCACCTTTGGCCCTTGTGCGAAAAACCAATGGTAATAAAACCAACCCACCTATTGCAAACCTTATGGTATTATAAGTATATGGGCCAACAAATTCCATCCCCTTGCGCTGGGCAACAAAAGCCGTTCCCCAGACAAAAGCAGCCAATAATAATAGTAAATCAGATTTATATGCTTTGTCCATCGAAGGAATATAGCATAATAAAACAGTTATTCAAGCAAAATGCCTCTCATATCACCCCCCAGCTACGTATAAAATAGTTAATGCTGGATTTGCCAGCTAACTTTGCTATAATGCCCCCCATGAGAATAATATCAGGAAAAAGAGCCCGCGCAACGATAATCGGGCCTAAAGATGAAAAGACTACCAGACCAATTACCGACCGGATAAAAGAAGCATTGTTTTCGATTCTGGGTAAAAAAGTGGTTAATGCGGTAGTCGCAGATTTGTTTTGTGGGACCGGTTCGCTCGGACTGGAAGCGATCAGCCGCGGTGCAGGCCATGCCGTCATGGTTGACCAGGATCGCGACGCGTTTGAACGGCTCAAGAAAAACCTGGAAAATCTGAATTTCACCAGTCAGGTCACCGCTATTAAAACCAATACTTTTCGGATAGGTATCCCCCATGGTGCCTTGCCCGCAATCAAACGAGGCATGGAAAATCATTATGCCGGACCAATCCAGAATTACCAATGCAACCTGGTTTTTCTTGACCCCCCTTTCCCCGATTCTCAGGAAATTGATGAAAAATCCCAGGTTGGCAAACTAATGCTCAAAATTGACAAACAAATTGCCGTTAATGCCATAGTTGTTGTTCGCCACGAAAGCAAAATTACAATGCTGGAAACTTATGGCACATTAGAACAATACGATAAGCGAAAATACGGCATCAACACCTTAAGCTTTTATAAAAAAATCGCAAAAGATGAATAATCAAATAATACCCGAAAATATAATCCAAGTTGTGCAGACTTTACGCAATGCTGGTCATGAAGCTTTATTAGCTGGTGGATGCGTGCGAGACATGCTTTTGGGTGTTACCCCTTATGATTATGATGTCGCCACCAGTGCCAGGCCCGATGAAGTGGTAAAGCTTTTCAAGCGATCATTAACCGTCGGGGCTCAATTTGGCGTTGTGGTTGTTTTAATGGATAAAGATCAAATTGAAGTCGCTACATTCCGCAGTGATATCGATTATAGCGATGGGCGAAGGCCCGAAAAAGTAATTTACACCACCGCTCATGCCGACGCCCTGCGACGTGATTTCACCATCAACGGTATGTTTTATGATCCAATTTCCAATGAAGTCATTGATTATGTAGGTGGCAAGAAAGACTTAGCTGCAGGAATAATTCGTGCTATAGGCAATGCCGACCAGCGATTCGCTGAAGATCATTTAAGAATGCTTCGAGCAATTCGCTTTGCCGGACGGTTTAACTATAAAATCGAAAATAAAACCTGGACTGCTATCTGTAAACACAGCCATAAAATTCAAAAAATCAGCTCCGAACGCATAACCACTGAACTGCAAAAGATCATGACAGATTCTAATAGAGTAAAATCTATGGAAATGGCCAGCGAAACCGGCCTGCTAAATATAATCTTTTCAGAATTGACCTCAGAGCAATTAAGAATTGGCTTACATACCATGAATCAATTAGCCGACGCTTGCGATGATTTTGCCCTAGCGATGGCTTTGCTGTTAATCCAGTGCAAATCTAGACTGTGCGATAAAATTTGCCGTAAAATGACTTTCAGCAATGACACCCGAAAGAAAATCCTTTGGCTTAATGATAATTACCAAAAACTGCTCAATAGCATACCTTTCAGCAAAGGCCATTTGAAACTATGGTTGGCTGAAAATCATTTCGATGAACTTATCGAATTTACTCGGGTTTATCTCAAGGTTAATAATAAAGATAGTAAAAAACTCCAGCTATTGTCAAATCAGATAAAAGAACTTGGCGACGAGGAAGTTGCGCCACAGCCTTATATTACCGGCGATGATTTGATTAAAATGGGAGTAAAGCCCGGACCGGATATGGGCCGATTATTAAATGAAATATACCTGGGCCAGCTTGAAGGTGATATCGCCAATCACGATCAGGCTGTAAAACAGGTAATAAAGATTAGGAAATTTAAATGAATAATATCGACATCAGTATTTTAGGACCACAGGCAAAAGTTGATGACTTTAACACGCTGAACAAATGCAACGATGGAAAATTCACTGTAGGCTCCGATGGCGTAAAGGCGATCCTTGCCACAACCGATGGCAAAGTCGAATTCATTTTCTTCACCAGCCACGTATTGGCTTATGTCAAAAGCGCACTGGGCTATCCCGGTTACTATCCGGTACACCATAATAAAATCGAAAAGCCAGTCAAGGCCGTCTTAATGGACCTGGACGGCACCAGCGTCCGGAGCGAACATTTCTGGATATGGATTATCCAGTTGGCTACCGCTTCACTTTTAGATAATCCCAAATTTGAACTGGAAGAAGCGGACCTGCCATTTGTTTCTGGCCACAGTGTATCTGAACACCTCCAATATTGTGTCAGCAAATATTGCCCAGACAAAACTGTTGAGCAGGCCCGGAATTTTTACTTTGAACACACCCACCGAGAGATGGCCGAGATAATGGCCGGTCGTGGCCGCACCGATGCCTTTACGCCAGTAGTTGGCGTCAAAGAATTTCTGCTTGAATTGAAAGCTCGTAACATCAAAATCGGTCTTGTCACCTCAGGCCTATATGAAAAAGCATGGCCTGAAATACTATCGGCTTTTCGCACCCTGAATATGGGCGATCCGGCTGAATTTTACGATGCAATTATTACCGCTGGTTTCCCGATTCGCCATGGCCATGCTGGCACTCTGGGTGAATTATCACCTAAGCCCCACCCCTGGCTTTACGCTGAGGTGGCAAGAGTTGGTCTGGGTATGGATTTCAGCCAACGTCATCAAATCATAGGCATGGAAGATAGCGGCGCCGGTGTTTGTTCAGTAAGATTAGCAGGATTTTCCTGTATCGGCATGGCCGAAGGCAACATCCCCGAAAGTGGCACGCAGAGCCTTTGCGACCATTACTGCAATAACTTTAATGATGTTCTGAAAATCCTTTAACGGGTTACTCTGGCTCATCCCCAATCAATCGATCAATAACAACAGCTCCCACCGAATCACCTAATACATTGGTCGATGTTCTGAACATATCCAGAAACGCGTCAACTGCAAAAATAATCGGAATATACGCAACCGAAAGCCCAACAGCATTTGCAACCAGCACCATCGTCACCAGCCCGGCCTGTGGCACCGCAGCAGCTCCAATTGAAGCTAAAACTGCTGTCAGAAATATTACCACTGTCGCTACTGGTGTCAGTTCTAAAGGAACCCCAGGCATCCCCCCAAACAGCTGAATAATAAATATCACTGCAACACCTTCATACAAAGCTGTTCCGTCCATATTAACCGTTGCCCCTAAAGGCAGCACAAAATCAGCCGTCTTAGCCCTGACACCCAAATTCTCCTGAACGCAATTAAGCGTCACGGGCAATGTAGCTGCACTTGATCGGGTCGCAAAAGCAACCATCCATGCTTCCCTGATTCCTTTAAGAAAACGCCAGGGCGACATCTTGCCAAAAACCCTGCAGATCACCAACAAAATAATAATATGGGCTGCAATGCCAACCAGCACTGTCAATAAATAAATAGATAATGTCCTGAAAACCTCCAAACCTAAACTACCCACCAAAGAAGCCATCAGGCAAAAAACAAAAATTGGACACCCAGCCATCACCCAACCGGTTATCTGCATTATTGCAGCATTCAAACCCTGAAAAACCGAAATCGCCGATTCGCTCTGTTTACCCAGTGTTATCAAAGCAATTCCTAATAATATCGCAAAGAATATTATCCCCAGACTTTGATTCTGAGCCAATGAGCTAAAAGGATTTTCGATCATCTTATCAATACTATTAGTAATAACATCAAAACTGCTGAGCTCTTTAGCCTCAGATATCCGGGCTTCTTCGCTACTATAAGTTTGGCTTAATTCTTTTTGACTCTGCTGCCAGTTGGCTCGAATATCATCACGATTTTTTGACATTCCCGGCTTAATCGTTAATACAAAAAACAAGCCAATACCAACCGCCAGTGACGTGGTGATAATATAAAACATTATTGTTTTATAGCCCATCTTTAATAATTGACCAGAACTACCCAAAGACGTAATCGCACAAATAATCGAAAAGAATATCAACGGGGCAACAATCATTTTTAATGCGCCAATAAATATCGTTTTACCGAACAGGTCCAGCACTTTAATTATATTGCTTTTGCTATAAGTTGCACCTGAAGCATCTTCCACACCCATCAAATAATAGCCAAACAACACCCCTGCTATCATACCAACAAATATAAGCCAATGGAATTTGGACTTCATTTCAATTACTCCAGAAAAGCGATAAATACAAACCAGCCTGTCAAGCCTAAGAAAAATGGTAACAATTCAGCTATAAGCTTCAGCTTGCAGCCACTATGCACAAACCAGAACATAACCCTTATTTCTTGCCAATGATCGCCGTTTGCTCACCAGGTCAATCGAATGAAATTCTCATCGTTAATTTTGGCTCAAAATCGAGGCTAAATCAAAAAAGCTGACCTTGTCATCCCCGCGTAGGCGGGGATCCATGAAATACAAATGACGATTATACATCCAAATCCAGACATTAACAACCAGAAAAACCTGTAAACAATTATTGATGTGAACTTATTACAGGTGCTAAAATCTTATTCTTTTCATGTATTTATTGCTATCTCTAACCTTTACGATTCAACCGAAACAAATTAACTAAGGCTAATATAACCAGTACCATTCCAACAACGATAAATATTAATTTAAATGATTTTGATTCGTTGGAACCGGCGTTAAAATAATCCAATTCAATCTTATATTTCGATGATTGGATTACGCCAGCTTCCGGCACAATTCGAGTAAGAACCGAAACAATAAAAGCTGATGATTCATTGGTGATAACTCGCAGATGACTGCGACCCTCAATATCAGTTGCATCGATCACCACTTCACATCTATCGACCTTTTCAAGCTCACGGACAACATGTTCAACTTTACTGAAAGGAAAACGTGCCAACACAAGAGCAATCTCCTGCCCTGATCTGACATCTACATCTTCAATCCAATGACAGGCTATCCGCCCAAAAACTTTTTCCATTGCATTATTAATTGCAAATGAACAAGCCTGATTAGTCGCCTGCTGCTGGGTTGGCCCTTGTGTTTGATGATCTACAACCTCGCTGGCAATAACTGCTCCATTATCTGCAGCGACAACTTTAAGGATAGCGGTTGCCTCCACCGGATACATTTGTAGACCATGAACTGTTTTAGCGGGATATTGCGTGCCTGTAACTTGAGCAATAACGAAATAATCAGCACCCAGTTCTCGAATAATTAATGCTGCTTTCCCCGGGTCAAGATCCCCCTTAGCTGCCCTTTCAGCATCGCGCCTCTGGTTTTCATTTAACATTTCCAGGTCAATAACATCAAGATTACGTTTTTCCAGAATGCCCTGCAGCTCTGCTGTTAATCGAAAATCAAATGCCTGCTTGTCAGCCGAGCCAACAATAAGTAAACGCGGATGCCCCTTGCGAGCGATAAGAGCTTTCCAGACAGCAAGATTAGTATCTATTTCCGCACGTGAAACAATTGCTTCCACTTCAACTGTATAAAAACCACCCTGATTAGGATTTTCCCGTAATACCTTATAATTTTCAACCAGACCCGCACTTTGCAGATAAATAATGTCTTTGACTAGTTCGAAATCTCGAACCTCTGTTTGGCTGGCAACCTTTAGCCCTCCACCGGTTTCAACTGCCTGCCTGAGAGCATCTTCAATTGCACTTTGGCGGGCATTTACGGTATCTGCTGGCGATTGTCCTGCTGAAATAACCTTGACACGGCCATCATCAGCGGCAAATGCAAAAGATCCGCATAACAGGATATAAATTGTAAGTCTTAATAATTTCATAGCTCTATTCTATAATAATATGTTCAGATTCGATAGTCTTAATATTTTCTTCAGTATGCCTTTCAATCCGGTGGCGACATCTGCCAGAACAGCCGGTAACACTTAAAGTAAATAAACTGACTATAATTATCAATGCTAAGCGTTTCATATCTTTCTCCTGTTATAATATTTCAATTACTTCGGCAGTTTCTTCGATTAAAGTTGTGCTTGTTTTTATTCTGTTCTTGAATATTTCAGAATCATATATCATATTATCCTTATACTCATCAGTAACAGCTCCCATACCCAGCACTGTTATGATTCTACGATTGGTCGATCTTTGGATTTCCTCAAAATCTTTGGTAGTCCATTCACTGCCATCATAATATTGGTCACAAACTGTTTTCAAAGTTTTTATAACCTGGCTAACTGTAACAGAAACTTGCACTTCAACTATGCCATCATTCTGATATCGAACTTCGTCGATTCTAACACCTTTTAGATACGCTCCCATTGTAGTTCCTATTATATCATTAGATTCAACAAAATCTTTAACTGTAGTTTTTGCAGTAAGTCGCAAGCCATACAATTGCTCGGCGAGCTTGCGATATGCATCAGCAGTTGCGACACGTCTGGCCTGCAGGCGTTGACGGGCACTATGCTGATTCCATACTGTTGGCAACGTTTGAATTTTGCTGCGGGAATTCATCATAGGCATAATAATATTATAGTTTTGTATCTGGGTAATATAACTGTCAGGACGTATTGCCGCAGAACCATAAACGATGATTTCCTTTTCAGTTGTGCTAGCATAAATACTTTCAAAATCAGTAGTTGAGTACTTTTTACCTTGATAATATTTATCATTGGATGTTTTCAACTGCTTGACAACCTCCGACAATTTAACTTTAGCTACCACTTCACAACTTCCATCATCATACCATACGGTTTGACTATCATCGATTTTAATCCCTTTAATAAAATGGTCTATATCTATGGCTATATTGTCAGATTCTCCGACAAAATCCCTTACTTTAGTATCTGAATTAATAGAAAAACCCAGAATTCGCTCGGCCATATTTCGATAGGCATCCAGCTCGGCAGCTCTTTTAGCCATCAGTTGATGATGTGGCAGGACCACTAAAGCCTGCTTTTCTCGGGCGGCAACGGGTACCAAAAGGGCAAAAAATACCACAAAAAGTACCGAAATGTCATTTTTTTTAACCATTTTGTCATCTCCATGCTCAAAAATTTGTTAGTTTTTTAGTCTTTTACTACATGGTCAGACGCTTAAAATGGTTTATCTTGCAAAATAAAAATATAAAATGAGGAAAAATCACTCAGAAATAATTACCCGAAATCCATAGTAGCTATCGATATCAAGAAGGTTATAAGTATTGCGCCAACTGCTGGTGCATTGCTCGGCGGTACTTCGCCAACTCCCCCCTCGTAACACATGGCTGTATCCATTGGATGGCCCTATAGGGTCCTGAGTGGGGCTTTGCTGGTAGTAATAATCTTGATACATATCGCTACACCATTCCCAAACATTGCCATGCATGTCATAAAGATTCCAGGAATTAGGTTTTTTTTGACCAACAGTTTGAGTTTTCCTGATATTATTTACATAATACCACCCATATTGACTTAACATGCTAGAATCTGAACCAAAACAATACATACCCTCATTTCCCGCACGGCAGGCATATTCCCATTGTGCTTCAGTGGGCAGTTGATATTTCAAACCTTCTTTGATAGATAGTTTTTGACAAAATTCAACAGCATCCTGATAAGTTACTTGTTCGACAGGTTTGTTAATTCCGATGAAATAACTTGGGACTTTGCCGGTTATCTGCTGATATTGATCTTGGGTGACTTCAAACTGGCCCATCCAGAAACCTTTGGTAATCTCAACCTTATGTGCAGGCTTTTGATCATTTTTCCCGGCGTCAGAACCCATTAGAAACGATCCTGGCGATATCCAGATAAGTTTCATGCCTATACTATTAGTTTTAATTGTTCCGGGACGAATAGATTGCTGGACAGGATTATTGACTATAATCTCAGCAGGTTTTAGATAAGTATCTTTTATATAAGATAATAAGATCATATCCCATAAATCATTAGTCTGATATTTTGAGAGCCTGGTCAGCTCGTTTATATCATTAGCATTAATGGCGGCAAAGACCTGCTGAGCATAAGACATTTCAGTATTCAGGCTTGGGGGTATTGGCATTTCAAGTTTTTGGTATTGTTGCCGGAGTTTTTCCAGATCGGTAGCTTTGATATCGCCTCTGATAGCTAAAGGAATACTACGGGCCAACTCTGAACCGCCAAGCCAGGGGGCGGGAATTTTATCGTATTTAATATCGGGACGATTACGTAATATCCAGTTTCTGGTGCCATCGCTGACATATTCATTTATTTTTCCAACAGTGATAAAGCCACGCTGGTCAGCAGCGGCGTGGCCCCTTAGCCCTTGGAGTAAATGGCGGGTAAAGACGCCATAACCACTGATTTTATCTTCATAGCTGTATTGGCCAACTGAGCAGCTCATTAAAGTCGCAAAGCCAGTGCTGCTGGCGAAAGCCTGTTTGAAATTTTCGCCCATGGCATTGCCCAGTCCTGCGGATTTATTTTTATTTACACGTTCACGGCAGGCATCAAGAATGACCAGTTTTTTTCTGGCCTTAGATTTATTGACCGAATCGGTAATGGTACCAGAGTATAAGGCCTGTTCATGGAGATAGCGGCGTATGCCATCGGAAGGCATTAAATAAACGCCTTTGCTGTCTTCAAAGCCATGAGTGCTAAATGAAACAATAACCATATCTTGTTGGCTGGAAGGAATTGAGGTTATGACCTGTAGGGAATTTAGAATTTTAGCTTTGCTGGCAATTTTTATTTCGGCGCCATCGGCTTTCAATAAAGCCAACTGCATCGAAATGATATTATTGGAGGGTTTGCCGGATAAGCAAATGATACAGTTTTTCGCTGGTATAAGTTTAAGCTCACGAACAAAAACATGGGCCTGGGCAATGGCATCATTAACTGCACAATCCAGGCTTGCCAGACCCTGATCTTCGGTAAAATCATTAACGCCAACAAACAAAGCGGCACTGCTAATACTGGCTTTTGAAACGACAGTATTAAGCTTATTTTCAGGTAGCGGTTCGACGCCGATGGCTTTTTGATATAAAGGGATATCAGCGGCCAAAGCGAGATTGCTTACCAAAAATATTGCAATTAAAATTCTGAACATATGAGCCATTTATTATCTTTCATACATATTCAAACTAACCGTAAAAAACAGGTTTCGCTTTACGACGATATTTTATCAGCATGGGCAGAGTCCATTCTACTAATTCATAATACATATCGTACCGTCCCGACAATAAGCTTGCAAGGATTTATTGGCATTGGAGCGGAGTTTGGCAATCACCTGTTTATATGGCCAGTTGGGATTTTGGGACCAGATCGCAGCAGTTACGCCTGTGACAATGGCTGCAGAATAAGAAGTCCCTGACATCAATTGGGTCTGGCCGGGGCCGGATATTCCAAGAATTAATGTGCCCGGTGCGGCAATATCTACACTTTTAACACCATAATTGGTGAAATTTTCCCATGATTTAGATATAGGGTCATAGGATTTACCTAGGCCGCCCTGAGGGTCGGTAGCCATCACTGAAATAATATTTTCACGTGGCAATGATGCCGGGAATACCGGGTATTCATCATTATCCAAATCGGAATTGCCCGCGGCACATACCAATATAACGCCTTTGGCTTGTAGCTGATCCCAAATGGGCAACTTGTTTAACTGTTGTAATTGATCTTTATCCACCTGAACACCGAAGCTCAGATTTATTACCCTTGCACCCTGATCGGCGGTATATTCTATCGCTTTGATGACATTATCGAGCTGTCCCTGACTGTTCCATGGGTCGATGTTATCTGCATTATTTAATGCGACGGCGGAAATTATTCTGGCTTCGGGCACCACTCCCACAACATCAGCTGGGCTATTGGTAAATTGACCCGCAATGATCGAGGCGATAAAGCTACCATGGCTAAATTTGGATGAATTGCGGTATACCACGCCTGAGGCATTGGTGAAATTATAGCCATTGACATCATCGATATAGCCATTCCTGTCGTCGTCAATGCCATTGGAAGGTATTTCGCGGCTGTTTTGCCAAATTACGTTTTTAAGCCTTGGATCATTAATATCAATTTGGCTATCAACAACGCCGATTAAAGGTAATTGGCTGGCATTGACCTTGCCAACCGCCTTTTCCCAGCCAATATCATTGTTGGGTTTGAATTGATTTTTTAATGCCCACTGGACATCGATTAATTTTGTTGGGGGCATACTGTAACTGAAAACTTTTAAGTTCGGCGCTACCGCTTCAATTTCTGGATTTGCCAACAATGTATTAATGTTTGTGTTTCCACTGATTTTTTTAAGCTGGTTTTGACCTTTATAAACGATGAGCAGTTCAGTTGGTTTATTATTAATAAAAGGGTTGGTTGGGGTTTGTAAGTTCAAGGTCGGAGGTCTTAGGGTTGAGCGGGTAATATCCTGCCAACGCTGGAGTATCTGTTCATTGACATTGGCATCATTGTTTGGGTTCATAGTAAAAGGGGTAATAGTGTTATTGACTGGACCAGTATTAGACTGTGAGGTTTCACTGGCAGCGGTGATAATGGTCAACTCTGCGGTGGCCCATGAGCTATGACTTAGTATTTCATGTAAACTGGAGGAATTAATATGCTGTTGGTCTGCGGGGATACCTTCCAAACCGATAGCTTTTACACCGGAAGAAATATCAACAAAGCCATCCTTTTCGATTAAGGCCGCGGTTATACCTGATAATGTCAAAGGTTTTAATGTTGCGATTGCTTTGACCAGGGTCTGGCCATGCGGTGGCTGGATGGGGAATCTGAAACCGGCATCATCGGAAGGGATATTAATCTTTTGATTGCGGCGAATAAAAGCCGAAGGTTGGTACTTATTAGGCAATAATAAGATGCCATTGCCCATGTTATCGACAGTTATCAAGGTAATATAACAATCACGCGGGCAAGACAATACAAAGCGTATATACTGGCCCTGACGATAAAACTTTTTATTCTGTTCAGTAGCCAGCGATATATTAAAATCTGGTGATGGATTAACCGCAGTAAAAATATCCGATTCGATTAATTTATCTTCAGCATAATGCGTTATGGCACTACCTTTGCGTAAATTTAAGAGATTGGTGAGCTCTGGTATTTTGTCTCGCCATTGGCTATAGGAGTCAAATTCCAGCCATTGCCTTTGGATTATCCGGGTATCCTGACAATCGACAATTCTGGCACTTATATGATATTGGCCGGAATCCTGAGTCAATGTACCTAAAACGAAATATTTAACTTTTGCCAACTTGCCCGCCTGGCATGCAACATCAAGATTATCTACCAAGGTAGATTGTTCAAAGCCTTTGGCATCCAATAAAGTTTTGAGTTGCGAACGTTCAAATAGTTCATAATTGTCGCTATCTATTTCATTGAGCATCGCGTCCGCTACAATCTGGTCGAGGTCCTTATTGGTGAAATTGTCAAAACCTAATAATTGGAATGGCAAAACGGCGATACGAGGTTTGAATGGCTGCAATATTTTTTCAGGAGTTTTTACAGATTCGGTGATTATTCTTTCAGGGAATTGGTTTTTTTCTGGGGCAACTTCCACAATTCTGGTTTCAAGAGGTATGTTTTCGGTGATATTGGTATTGGAGTTAATTGGCTGGTTTGAAATGGGACTTTGCGGGCCATCATCAAACAAAAAAGCAGATAAGATAAAGCCAAGGCCGATTAGTAAAACTATAATCCAGATTATATTTTTCATATTATTTTGCCTTATTTATATAACATTTAGCATAAGAAAATATAGTAGCATTTTATATTTTAGACGCATTATACAATATTTCTTGCAATAAAAACCGAAAAAACTGTAACACTTTAGCCATGGTGAGTGAGATTATTTAGTGGCAGGGGAAAATATAAGAATAGCACACGGATTTTAACGGATCAGGCGGATTTTTGCAGATCTGATTGGGCTAGAGTTAACGATTACTTCAATAGTTTTGTGGGTTTTTAAGCTGACAGAGCTTGTTTTTGCAGTAATTGGTTTTTATCCAGAACCACGCAATCACATCTTAAAACATTGACATTAAAGCATTTATGGCGTCCATAGCATTATATATATAATTATTTTTTATTATTCTGCAAGTTTTGGGATTGTTTGCATCTGAAGATATAGACTTAAACTGAACATGCTATTTTATTTTTGAAAGGAACTAATCATGGAAAACAAAAATTGTAAAATCCCAATTATAATGCTGCTTATTATGATGGGAGCAATGTTTACGGGCTGTGCATCCAAGAAACCAGACCTGTATAAAACTAATTTACGAGCCAGCATTGATGCTATCAAAGTTGCTGACTGGGCTACAGCTGATACCCATATCGCTAATGCTAAAGCCAACGCCCAAAATCATGAACAGGAGCGACAAGTTCAAAGCCTGGAAAAACTAGTCGAAGGCGGCAAGGCAATGGACGATGGCAATGTCGCTGAAGCTAAAAAACAGTGGTCCCAGATAAGAGACCCTTATCTGAACCGGGAAATAAGAGAAAAATCTCAAGCCGTAGCCGGAATCGAAGTACCAATGATCCCAGAAAATGAAGGAGAATTAAAATGAAAACCCAAAAAATTCTATTAATATTAATTGTTGCATTGGCCGGTGATTTTTGCCTGGGTCAAACCCAGGAGGTTAAAAACCCAGCACAGCCAAGTACAGAAGTAAAGCCACAGCCCGTAAGTAATACAAAAGGGAAATTTGATGGCTATGATTTCGAACAGGTTGTTATCAATATTGAATCTTCAGTAAATCCATTACAGGAAGAAATGGGCTCCAGTTTGAAGGCTTTTAGTAAAACTGTAGCCGAAGCTGAACAGTTAATCGAACAAGGTCAAACTAAAGAGGCTATACAGAAATGCTCTACAGCAATGGATGCGGTTCTAGGCAGCCGTGAAAAGGTGCTAAACCCAATGTGGGAAGGCCAGGAATACCTGACCAATCAAATCGACAAGGTAAGGGCAAGACTGGCAAAAGCGGTCGAAGCATCAGCTAACAGTTCGGCACAGAAGATAGATAAACGCAGCGAAACTGTACTTGATGGTATTGCTAAACGCCTGGCAAATGAAAATGATCCTACACGGAAAAAACGGCTAATCGCCCATTACAAAACAATCAGGCAACTGGCCCAAATCAATGCCCTATCGAAACAATTGACACCTAATCAGCAAAAGTTGTGGGGTAATGTTTTGAAAGTGCTGGAAAATACTGCATTTACTCATCAACGGGTATTGATGCAAACGGAAGTATTATTCGCACAATTTGAAGCCACCACGAGCAACTTGAAAGAATACAACGATTTGATTATTACTGTTGAAGGAGCTTCTGAATTATTAAATGTAGTTAAAGGTCTGGACCAGAACGGCCAGGGACTGAATGCGTTTTCTGAAAATATGGTAGCCTTGCAGCAACAACTATCCGGCTTCAGCGGCGGGATCGAAAATGTTCTGGAAGAAACCATGACCGAACTGGAAGCCCAGGCCGAAACTATCGAAGACAATCTCAGCGACGGAAAAGATAATGTTGATGTGCTGGATAATGAACTACAGGCACGCCTTAATAATATTAACAAAAAAGAAGATAAATAAGGAGCAATACAATGAAAACTAAAATGAAAACCATATTGATTGTTTTTGGATTATTAATGATGCCATCGATATTAATGGCTGAAATCGACCAGGAAGAAATTAAAAATAAAGCTGAATTTCAAAAACTGTTGATTCAACGTAAAAATTTGTTTAATGAATTGACAAAACTGGATCAGCAGGCATTGGAAGCTGTCAAACAGGGGCAAAAACCCACGAGTATTCATGCCAAACAGGTTTCTGTTGAAGATAAACTTGACCTGCTGCAGCTAAGACTGGAAACATTGTCTATCAGGTTTGGTTATGATATTCCTGAGCTAAAGAAAAAAGATGATAAGGCCACGAACAGTCAAGATCCTGCTGGTAACGATGCTTTTCAACGTGGCAGAGAAAGAACTAAACAGCAATTAGCCCAGCAAACCAAAGACCTGATGGCAGCGATTGACTTTAATGTTTTTCTTGCTAATACCAGGAGCGAAAAATGATTTTAGAATATTTCAAAACTGGCGGAATTATGATGTGGCCATTGCTTGTATGTTCGATTTTGCTCTGTGCGGTACTGTTTGAGCGTTTTGGATCGATAATGTTCAATCGCAAAGCTAATATGCAAAGCGGGATTCATAAAAAAGTTTTACCATTTTTTATGGAAATCCCGCCGAGCATAGGCTTGTTGGGAACAGTTATCGGGGTGGTGCAAAGCTTTGGACTGGGCGATGGCCAGATAACGGCGGAATCGGCAGCATCGGGTTTAGGTGCAGCTTGCTTTACGACTATATTCGGCCTGGCAATATCAATTACCGCAACCATAATGAATTTTATCCTCAGCTGGATGACTGGACATAATCATGACTAAAAGTTTCATTGACATTTTATTTATATTACTATGCAGCACCATCGTTATGCTGAGTCAATCTTTTCGATTGAGTGCTATTGACGCGGCCCCGGTAGTTTCTGGCAGTAATGGTATCTCGGAGATAAACGCTGACGATGTGTGCATTGTAGTTATAAAGAATGATGGCCTTGAAATCACAAATAGCAACAGCCGCCCTGTCAGCCTTGGTTTTAATGTCGATTATAAAAAATATATTGGCAATGCACAATGTGTCGTCTTAATCGCAGGCGACAAAGAAATTAGCCATCAGAAAGTCATGGAAGTCTGGTCATATTTCAGTGATGCTAATATTGCTGCCAAGCTAGGGGCTCAAAAGGCACATAGCGATTAGACAGGAGTTGAAAAAATGTCAAAAACATTATTAATAACAGGAATAATATTCTCAGCTATATTTCATTTTTGGGTGATATTCGAGCAAAAGATCGAAAATATCCAGCCAAAGTCTACCGTAGGTAAGGCTACAGAAAAGCTGGAAATACTTAATGTAGATATTAAGTCAATGGAAGAGCCAACGCCTGAGCCATTACCACAGCCAGAGCCAACTCCCGAACATGTTGAACAGCCTATAATACCAGAGAAGCCTAAACCTCAAGTAAAACAAGAAAAAATGCCAGAAGCTGAACCAATGCCAAAATCAGATACTAAAATAAAAGGTGATTTTGCAGGCGACAAGGATGGTTTGCAAATTCCTATGCTGAGAATTAACTGGGGGACGAGTTCTGATGCTTACCAGGCTTTATGTACTGAAAAAATGATGCTGGTTGTTCTGGAAAATAATAAGCAAATCACCAGTATAATAGAAATTGTTAATAATAAGCCAACCGTTAATACCAGGTTTTCCAGTGATATACTGAATAATTATTCGCCAAAGCTGCGGGTGGTAGATAATGTGCCGGCTTTTGAAGCAATCAAAGATGATATTCCATTAAAAGCTAACCAGCATTTAGCAGTTATGATGAGTAATGAGCTGGTCCGGTCAATCGAAAATGCCAAGATTACCGCGGCACGACGGGCGGGGCTGGCTATGAACCAGATAAAAGTGATCGGAGCAGACCTTAAAGTAATTGATGGCAATATCCAGTTTAATATCTCCCAAATTCAGGAAAGGATTTAAGATGAAGTTTATATTCAAAACCTTAATCATTGTAATCATCAGTGCTATTACCACATTGGCAATTATGATTCGTTATACCAATATTGACACAAAAGATATTCTAGCAAAGCCAGAAAAACAACCTGACAGCTATCAAATTGTCGAACAGGTGGAACCCGCTACAGAGCAAACATTAACTACGGAACAGCCCAGACTGAGAAATTTTGATTATGATAAGCTCAATGAGGATTTACAGTCAGTTTCCCAATCATTGGGCCATTTCAATGAGATGTTATCCAGCAAGATAGCCCAGGCGAAACAATTAAAAAAACAACAAGATCAATAATTCTTGACAAATGGTGCCGATATGGTTATTAATATCACTACTATGCTAAAATATAAAGTAATGAAACATTTTAAACAAGCTGTCAAAAACTGGCCTATGATCAAATGGGATTTCGAGCAGTTCAATGAACATGTCAAGGATGCTGAACCAAAATTCCCTGAAGATATGTATCTGGCCGGGGCTGCTGGCTATCGGATAGATCAGGCCTGGATTGTCATCGAACAGGACCTGGGGCCAAATGTCAGGCGAATACTTGTCAGGCACCCAAAAGCGGATATGACTGTCGAAGATATCTGGAGTGAAACTCTGATAAAAATCATGTCTGACGACAAAAAACGGGAGACACTGGAATCAGGGAAGCATCCAGCGGTCATAATCCGCTATCGAGGACTGGTGCTACTGTTGAATTATTTGATTGTTATTGCCAGAAGAGTTGCAATTGAACGTAATCGGAAAACTCAACCGATTGTCTCTATTGATAATAATAATTCAGATGAACGAAATAGCCAATTAGATATACCTGACACTAAATCGAATGATATCCCAATGGAAACAGAAGCAATAAGTAATATTGTTACCGAAGCCATCACAAAAGCATGTAAAGAACTTTCACTGGAACAGCAATATTTACTTACGATGGTTTACCGTCAAGGCATGAAGCAAAAACAAGCTGGTGACCTGCTTGGCTGGAATGAATCGAAAACATCAAGACAGCTTAAAAGGACAACTGAAACGCTTTTTAACGCTATTAGGCAACTGGAAGACATAGATAACATTCAGGACATTATCAGCGTTTGGCCTTCAATATGGGAAAAACACTGGGCAAGTGCCTGATATGGGAATATATTATGAATAATATTAATAAACAAATAATTGACACTATTACAGATGCTTTGAGTTCAGGGGAATCTATTGGTGAAATAGATGAAGAAGCCATCGCAATTATCGCTTCAGGGCAACTGAATCGATTGCCTCAGGACCGGCGAGATGAAATACTTCGGCATATCATAGCCAACCCGGCAGCGGCGGAGTTGCTCGCTGACTTGGAGCCATTGAACCTGGCCGATAATAGTAGAAGCAATTCCCGTTCATTATATATAGCCAAAATATCACTGGCGATAGCGGCCTGTTTAATGATAGGATTTTTCGCCTGGTTTATTATTGAACCGCCCCAGGCAAGCCCTATTCTGGAAAACTTCAATCTCTTCAATGCGGAAAATCAGGGCTCGGATTACTGGTCCCAGGTCAATCAGCAGCGTCTGGCTCAAAACAGTGGTACTGACTACTTTCGTGAGATAGCATTGATCGCTTCGACGGTTAGCTGCCTGATATTATCAATCATTATCGTAACTTTGACAATTAAAACCAGTAAAACTATGTCAAAAGATCAGTAAAGTATTCGCTACGCTCATGAGTTTTCATCATCAAGGACTGAGCCCATCCAACCGGTGACCCTAGTCGTCGTGTCGATTACGCTTCACGTTATATGCTAATCGTTCTGCTTAGGCTTGGCTAATATCTTTTTAATGTCGGCTATTTCAGTAACTGGTTCCATGCACGCATAATTCTGGCAAATGTATACTGTCGCTTTATCATCAATGGTTTTATAATCGGCGAGATAAGGTGAGATTCTTATTATTTCCTTGGCATCTGTGCCGGTGGGCCTGAAAATCACTATCTTATTCGGGAGATAATAACTGTTAATCTCACGCTGAATTGTTTTTACATCTACAGAGCCCCTACTGCCAACAATAATAATTTCAAAGCCAGATCTATTGGCAAAATCAACCGCCTGCATCAATTGAGTATAAGCAGAAGGATTAGCATTGACCTGCTTTGCAAAAGCTTTGCCGACTTGCTCAGCTTTATCTGCCCATCGAGTATTATTGGTTATTCTCGATAATTTTAACAAGTTAAGCATAGCGATAGAATTGCCCGAAGGAATAGCTCCATCATAGATATCCTTTTGTCGAATCAAAAGCTTTTCTCCATGGTCAGCTGTAAAGAAAAAACCACCCATATCATCATCCCAGAAATCTTCCAGCATAATGTCATTGAGCCTGATGGCATGTTCAAGATATTTAACTTCAAAATCGACCTGATACAACTCCAGCAAAGCCCATACCAAAAATGCATAATCATCCAAATTAGCTTCAATACCGGTCTGGCCATTGCGCCAGCGATGTAGTAATCTGCCTTTATCAGTTAACATAGTGCTTAGAATAAAATCCATTGATTTTTTACCGGCCTGATAATATTGCGGGGCATCAAGAATTTGCGAACCCCTGGCTAATGCTGCAATCATAAGGCCATTCCAGTCGGTAAGGACTTTATTATCCTTATATGGGTGAATTCTGTTTTCACGTGAATTAAATAATTTTTGTCGAGCTGATTCCAGTTGTGTTGAAAGTTCACTTTCCGGCTTTTTTAATTGTCTGGCCCATTGTTCTAACGGCTGAGTTAAATGTAAAATATTTGCACCGGTAAGCTGGCCACTGGCCTCATCGTGAAAATTACCCCGTTTGCTTACACCGAAAACTTTGATAATCAAATCGGCGGCATCTTTATCAAGCACTTTTTTAATTTCTGTTTCACTCCAGACATAAAACTTGCCCTCTACACCTTCACTATCGGCATCTTCAGCTGAGTAAAAACCACCAAGGTCATCAGTCATATCTCGTAATACATAGGTAAAAATCTCCCTTGCGGTTTGAGCATACTGTTTCTTTCCTGCAGCTTGATATGCATCCAGATTTGCAATTGCCAGGGAAGCCTGATCATATAGCATTTTCTCAAAATGGGGTACCAGCCATGTTCTGTCTGTAGAATAGCGATGAAAACCAAACCCAATATGATCATAAATTCCACCTTTACGCATTTGTTGCAAGGTATTTTCAACCATTGCCAATGCTTGTTTATCATTATTATTGTGCCATTGCCTTAGAATAAAAGTAAGATTATGAGGAGTAGGAAATTTTGGAGCATTGCTGAAACCGCCATGTTTCGAGTCATATGACTGAGAAAGTGATTTGTAAGCATTGTCAATAGTTGCTATGTTCAATGCAGGGCCATCAGAATTTGTATTAGATTTTTTTAATGCCTCGGTAATCTCCTGGGCTGACAGAAGTATCTGGTCATGCTTATCTGTCCAGACTTTCTCAACTTCATTAGCAAGGTCAATAACTCCGATTCGGCCATTAACAGTATTTTTGGGAAAATATGTTCCGGCAAAAAAAGGTTTTTTATCAGGAGTCATGAGAATAGTCAAAGGCCATCCACCACTACCGGTAAGCATCTGACAAACCTGCATATAAACATTATCAATATCGGGCCGCTCTTCTCTATCTACTTTGATACAAACAAACACCCTATTTAATACCTCTGCCACCTGCTCATCTTCAAAAGACTCATGGGCCATCACATGACACCAGTGACAGGTCGAGTAGCCAATAGAGAGAAATATGGGTTTATTTTCCTTGCGGGCTTTCTCGAAAGCTTCATCGGACCATTCATACCAGTTTACAGGGTTAGTGGCATGTTGGAGTAAATAGGGGCTCTGCGATTGGCTCAGTCGGTTCTGCGGTTTTGGAATATCATTAACATTACAAGAACCATGGTTACTGCTCATTATAATTATACCTGTAAATAATACAGCAAATGCAATACTTTTGCCCACCTTTGTTTGGCGTATTGAATCGCTATGGTTGCAATTTGGTCTAAACATATAGAATTATAGACCATAAAAGTGTCAAAAGGCAAAAGTATTGCAAAATAGAGATGAAAAGATTATTTTACTGGTGTTTCGAGCTTAGAAATCAAGAAGTCGTGTCGCTTGCACTTCACGTTCGAAGTAAAAATAATATCGTCGTGTCGCTTGCGCTTCACGTTATATTTATAAGAATCAATTTTGATTGTTGTCTTTGAACATATCCAGTCTGATATTATCCCGCTGGTCGAAAATACGCCGGGTTATGAATAATAATGTCAGAAAAATACTTAAGGAACAAGCGGTAACAATTGCTATCATAATAGCGATTTGATATTTTATAGCTACGGTAGGAACCGACCCGCCCAGCATTTGTCCAGTCATCATGCCAGGCAATGACACCAAGCCTAAGGTGCCGATTGTTGTTACTGTCGGGGTAATAGCCCGATTAAACGCCTGTCTTAAAAATGGCAATGTCGCTTCATATCTAGTCGCTCCGAAACAAAAAGCAGTCTGGATCGACTGTTTTTGTTCTTTTAATGAACTGACATAATGATTTAAAGCGACGATATTAGCCGAAAGGGAATTACCCAGCAGCATGCCACCGAGAGGAATCATATAACGGGCATCATAAAATTTTTCCGGACGAATAATCCCAGTAACAAATGGCACCAACACTACCAGCATCGCTAATATCAAAGCATAAAAAACCGAAGTGAATAGTTCACGCTGGCGGAGATGCGCACTTTTAATTATATGGGCAGAAGCGACAAATATCATAACTGCCAACCAGAGAATATTAACAAAAATATTATTTAATTTGAAAAGATAGCCAAGATATAATCCTACCAGAGTCAACTGTATAGCCATCCGTGCTGTTGAAATAAGCAGTTTTTTCCTTAAAGAGACACGCAATCTCCACATCAAAAATAATGGAATAGCTAAAAACAAAAACAGCAAAGCCATCTGGATTAAAGGAATATCAACCGCTCTGTTTTCAACAATAGCCAACATGGTTTAACTCCTTTTTAAAAGCTTGAAGTTCCAAGATACTGGATGAACGCTGAAGCCAAACCGGATCATGTGAAACAGCAATAACGGTATGCTTGCGTTGAGCTAATAATTTATGAATGCGGTCTCGATTGACACTGTCTAAAGCTGAAGATATTTCATCAAGAATCAGTATTGGCCTGCTCAAGAGTAATGCCCGGACCAAAGCCAGTCGTTGTTTTTCACCACCAGAAAGAGTCGTGACAGTTTGATTTAATTCGATATCGTCCAGCCCTACAGCTTGCATTTCTGCTTTTAACTGGGCAGCTTGCGGCTTTGCCAAATGATTATGTTTATAGGAAAATGGTTGGATTAGAGCATCGTAAACATTCTGGCCATCAAGAACAGGTTCCTGAAAGACTACCGCTGTTTGACTGCGAAGCTCAGATAATAATGAAATGGTAAGCTCCTGACCTTTAAACAATAATTGGCCAGTGGATGTTGGCATAAAACCCAATAACAACTGCAAAAGTGTTGATTTGCCTGAACCAGAAGGCCCGGTAATAGCGACAAAATCGCCAACACCTATTGAAAAAGAAATAGGAGCCAGTATTGTCTTATCGCCAGTTATTACTGAACAGCTCTCTGCTGAAAATATTGGTACATCTATCATAAAAGACAGCATATATTATGAGCTTTTAACATGCAAGAACAATAATTCTTCAGGAATAAAAAAAGCACCTACTTGAAAGTAAAGTGCTTATTGAAAATCTGGATTATTTTGTGGACATTATTTTACTTGTTCACATTGGGACTGATTGGGTTTTGTACAATTAAGCCATTGACGTATGAGGATTATCAGGTCTTCAAGGTCAACGACACAATCTTTATCCAGATCAGCGGAACTATAACCCCAGTCGCCACAGATAGAGGGTTCCAGATGTGGGAAAGTTTGCCATTGAGCGGTTCCTGGTTCGCCAATATTGACAGTATAGAGGCCCGAGGAAAAAACTTTGGGTTTAATATTAGAAGTTTTTAATCTTTTGGTATAAATTATTTCAGAAGTGTCTTCTTTAATAACCTGAAGGACAGGATTATCCATAAATGAAGATGTTACTTCAGGTAAATATCCAGCAGCTTTGCGGCCATAGTTTTCATCCATATCAACAGTTTTAGGCCAACCATCATATTGTGAGCCAGTTGTTGGATCAGCGGGGTCGACATACCTGGGCCAACATTCAAACGTAATCTGCTGGTTAGTTTTATTAAATTTAACTATGCCATAACCCGGCCTGCGATCATGTAAGGCTGAAGGTTCCCAGCCAGTTATTCCAAGTGGATTTGCCACAGCCCATACAGTTACTTTATTACCCATGAGATCGAAGAAATCACCGGTATAAGATGGCATGCCAGCAATATGATTGACTGGCAAGAAATCAGGATTCCATGCACGTGGGTAGATATTGGCTATTGATGGAACACAAATCGCCCAGGGGCCATCGCCCCAGTCATCAACTCCGTAATGGGAAAGGCTGGCAAGATGCTGATCGCCAGCGATATGAGAGGCAAAAGCTTTACGTATTTTTTTAACCGCATTATTTCTGGGTGTTTGAGGCCACCCATTAGAATCATAGCTCCCAGCGGATTTGTAAAGATTTGGTCCACTATGCGTACATAAATTAGTAAAAATGGTTTGAGACAGGACTGATTTCATATCAATGCCCTGCCAATCAGAAGCCCAATCTTCCAGAAAATCCAGTTGGCGTTGGCCTAATAAGACCAGACCTGGGATGTCGGCTTCAAATGGGTCTGATAATGAGCCACGAGCAGGAACTTTACCTTCGGGGCCAGATTTGAACTTACGGTCTTCGATGACCGCAAAGCTGACACGGCCATAATTAATATTACAGTAATAAACGGAAATACCACGCTCGACAGGAGTTGGATCATAAGGATCGGGCAGATGGGAACTCTGAGTGCGATGGACGACATTTACAAAATCAGGAGTCTGCATATAGCCACCCTGTTCCTGGTCATTAGTGTATCTGCCGGATTGGCCCCAGAGATTGCCTTGAAAGACATCATGGTCATCCGGGACAATAACTGTAGGGGTATCTTTGGTAAGATCACCAAAAGACCAACAGCTAAGATACCATAGATATAAATAATCCAGGATGGCGGCACTTTCAGGAGATTTCTGGACATTGATGGGGCTGGATCCTTCATAAATCGTATCGCCACTGAAAAAGAACAGGTCAGGGTTGTGTTTTGCGACTCGATCTGACAAATCCTGATGCGGGAACCATGTGGTACCGGGATAATTAACATAAGAAGCACTGTCGATGCCGCTGCCAAAAGCTGTTCCCATATTGTGATTGCCAGTGAAAGCCGCTACGGTAATAATTTCTTTGTCTTTGGGGTCTTTACGAATAAGACCTTGATAATAATAAGTTTGAAGCTGATTGTTGGCAATTTTCAAGTCATAACGGACTCGATAAGGAGTATCGAGATTTGAATTCCAGCTTGGTATGCGGAAAAGAACTGAGCTACTAAGTGCATTGGCTGTTTCTGAAGCGATTGTCGTCCAACTACCATTTTGCTGGACTTCCAGAGTTGCGGTTTGGGTATCTGTTGCCGACAGTGGCAATAATTGAGCTGACAATTTGAGTACATCATTGCTTAAAGTGTGAAATGCGGCCATTATGGGGCCAAATTCACGTGAAGTATCAAGTGTGATTTTTGGATTACCCAGAATAATATCATCAAACCAGAATTTTGCCGAACCGGAGCCGCTATGAGAAGCTAAAGCAATATTTCCTTTCATGCGATCGGGGTAAACATTGGCAAGGGAAACCTGACTGACAGAATTATTGGTTGCAAGATCTATGACATCAACGCTGATAGTGTAATTGAGGCCATCATATACACCAGCAATATCAAGTAAAATATCAGCTGGCAAAGAGCCTGGGCCAGTTGCACTTTGAGCCCGAACAGGATAGCCCGAAACAGTCATATCCCTGATTACCGCCCTGCCTGAGCCGTCAACGCCAACCAGATAACCGGCGGCTACACCTGCAGCTTTGTGGATAATGGAAGCTGCACGATAATCCATGCCATCACCAACACCGATTAAAAAACCACCGAAAGAATCTGAAGTTGCGGTTCCTGAAACTAAACCCATACGGGTCTTGATTTTGAACGATTCATTTTCATCGTTAAGATAGCAGGAGAGTATATGGGTGGTACGGACTTTTTCGGTACTGAGACATTCCAGTGAACCATTATTTAATCGCCAATCATTGAGAGTATTGAACCAATATTGAGGACCTGCCCAATGGCGGATAATATTCCGGGGCCAATTGCTTTGAAATTTAATATCAAATTGAGCATCAAGCGTAGTAAAACGCCAAACAGGGCCTGGGACTGGGCCATCAAGGGGATCGATAATATCGACACGCCAGTAATAGGTAATGTTCTGTTGTAAATTAGCAGGACTGTAGGTTTGGACAATCTGGGATTGAATCACTTTGGGATTTTGAGTAATATCTGGATTTGTACCAAAGTAAACATCACAGGGTAAATTATTTATTATGGTCCATTGTAATTGAATTTCTAATGCGATGTTGATCGCTTTGTCGTTTGGCGATACCATTAAAAGATTCTGCGAATCAAGTTTTAACGACACATTATCAAGCCCTTTATAATCATTAGAACCTGAAAAACGAATTCCCAGTTGCTTTCCAATGTATGGCTGGTCTGGTAAAGCAGTAAAGTCGGTGCTAGCGAATTCCCAGTCAGAGGCGCCAGCGGTATTGTCAGTATTGACTGTAAGGGACCAGCCTGATATGTCAATCTGACTGCCGCCATCAACATAAAAAAGCTGTCCAGTGAAAAAACGCCCAGCAGTGCCTTCGGCAGAATTGACAAAGAAGCTTAAATTAAAAGCATTGCCCTGCTGAATAACATGGTCAGTAACCTGTGTAAAATTAGAAGTGGCATTGCCAGTCCAGCTTCGCCATGAGCCTTCGGCAGCGCCGAGACTGACAGTATCAGTAACACCTTTAAGATCACCTGAATAGTTCCAATAATCAGCAATGAGCCAGGTAACGGTATCACCGTCGGTAGACTTATTATGCTCAAAGCTACCATTTTTAATCAGCTCTACCTGTGCAAAGCAATTAAAATTAATCATCAAGATGACAGTAAAGATAAAACCGAAACACTTCATATTAAAACCTCGTTCATTTCTAAGGCAGGTAATTTACACAGTCAGCTTGTCCGGGCCAACTACAGCTAAGCCATTCAGATGCAATAATAGCAAAATCGGCAAAATCAACAATACAATCTTTATTTATATCGGCAGCCACATAGCCCCAGGCCCCGCAATCATTTTCTACTATTATGACTTGCAAGTCAATAGGATCAATAGATAAATATTCGCTATCATCACCAATAAATCGGTGGCTTAATATTGTATTATGCTGAAGGTCTTCCAGAATATCATCATCGATAGCCCGAATAGTTACAGTGCGTGTTTCAAACCAGTCTGAAGATGAAAAAGTGAAAGAATTGGGGATAATTTCAACCTGGTCAGGGTCAGCGGTATCTTCTATTATTAATGATAAGCTACCCTGAAATTGTTTATGAATAAAAAACTGGTATTGGATAGTTTTAGAACCAACTTCATCGACCAATATTTCCGGTGGGGTATCGATAGTGATACCCGCTTTATCATCATCGATAATAGTAATATCGCAATCACTGTTTTGGAGATTATCGAAAAAAGAATCGGGGCTGGAAGAATCAAGCAGAAGATTAATAATTTGTGTACCTTCTATATCGGAATCATTTACAGCATTGAGTTGTATTTGCTGGGGTTGGTTCCAATTTAAGGGGGTAAATACCAAAGGGCTATTATCAGCTATAGCTACCTGACCTGATGGATTAACTGACATATTAATTACAACATCGGCTAAAGGTGGCATATTCAATGTAATATTTAGCAAACAACTGCTTTGCTCTCTTTCAAACAATCGAATTGGCGTATCGAAGGGGCTTATTATTATCTGCCCTGTTCGCTGAAGGTCAAGGTGAATGTCGTCTACCGATAAATATCTCGCATCACCTCCATCGGGGCCGACAAATTGAATTCCTATAGTTTTACCAATATATTCAGCATCACGAGGAACATCAAAAGTTAAAATAAAAGTCTGCCATATACCGCGTTCTAAAACACTAAAGTTGAAAATTTCTGAATGAATAATTACTTTACTGGTGTTGTCATCTACATAAAGCTGGGCAGTAACTGACTCAGGAAGTCCTGAAAAGGAACTGGAATCAAATGTCAAAGTAAACTGGTCACCTGCACTGATATAATGTTCGGTCATATTAAAAATATAGCCACTATCTTCAATACTCAAACGCCAGTCGCCATTGTCTGGGGCAACTTCACCTAATATTACCTGACCTAAACCATCCCAACCGGTTACGGCAGGGTCACTTATCACCTGGCGGTCAATATTATCATTAATTTCACCACTATAGTTTTCTATAGGTATCTCGATGGCAAAAACCTGAAAACACATTAATAATAATATTATTATCCCAATTCTCATTTTCACATCCTTTGCTTATGCGAAAAAACTAATTGTCGAGATCTTTATTATCAATCTCGACAATTAGTATAAAAAACTCAAACGTAATTAAAATTTAGGGACATACACTTGCTGGGACCATGCCACAATCCATCCATTGGCTGGCCATCACGGCAAAATCATACAAGTTCACTCGGCAGTCAGGGGTTCCATCTGGACCTGAAACGTCCATGGTTGGCCTATCAGCGCAAACCGACTGTCCAGTGACAGCATTATATGCTAAAGCGATATCAACATTGCTCATGGCATAATTATAAAATTTCAGGTCATCAATAGCACCAATATAGGGCTGAGTCCCACTGCGACAATTTCCAATGAATAATTCTGTGTCAAAGCCAACAAAATTGTCATTTTGTAATTGAGTTAGTGGTTCTCCATTAATATACCAGACAGAAACTTTAGTTTCCGGGTCAAAGGTAACCGCTGTAAAGTTCCATTGGCCCCTGACAAGAAGTTCACCGGTAGGAGTATACGCAAAAGCACCTGCTGAAACATTGAAACCCATTGCATAGCGTCTCTGGTTGTAACGGTCGGCCTCAAATATTTCATAGCCTGTTGTTGGTCCTGATGCTACCATAGATTCCCATGAGCCACCAAACAAAGATTCATGGGCTCTATCCCACCAGCTCAAAGTGAAAGCAGTATTGCGATGAGCATCTGTCGAAACAGCAACAGAATCATCAGTAGGGTTAAACTGAATAGCCTGACCATCAGCGATAATACCTGGCTCATAATTGGTATTGGTAGTTACGCCATCGCTATCGCCTTCGGCATCGGTGGTATCATTATCGAAAGGCCAATATCCTATCAAGCGTTTGATATTCAGCATAGCCAAAGCTGACTGAGTTGCAGAGGTATTTAATGAAACAATACAATAATAATCACCCTCGTCGGCAATATCAGCAGTTAGAACAGTCATGACGTTCTGGTCAACATCGCTATATTCGATGCCATTGGCCAAAAGAGTATCATTAACCCCATCAACATATTTATACCATTGATAAGTCAGATTAGTGGCATCATTAGTATAAGGATTTCTGGCCTGAACTGAATAAACAGCATTTTCCCCTGAAGCAATTAATTGCTCAGCCGGATCAGTATCAATGATAGGTTTAGGTTGTGCTGTCTTAAAACTCCATACCTGCCCTTCGATACGATTGGGACTGCCATCATTGGGATCAATCGCATCAACTCGCCAGTAATAAACGCTATTAGGATCAAGGTCTGTCAAATCATAAGTAGAAATCACCTGATTTTCAACCAGCAACGGAAAATTACCTTCAGAAGAATCCTTACCAAAGTAAAGATCACATGCCCAGCCATTAATAACAGACCATTGCAATTGAGTAGACGTGAACAGAACATCAGTTTGGCCATCATTTGGACTGATTAATGAAACAGGCAAAGCCTCTAAAGTAACCATATCCAGTCCTTTAAAGCCAGCTGAACCAACGAAACGAATACCTATGGCTTTGCCAATATAATCCTGACCTGATTCAACCTTAAATTCAGTAGTATCACCCTGCCAGGCCGAAGTATCGCCATCAGCGATTATTTGTAACTGCCAACCATCAATATCAACTAAGGTTCCATTATCATCATAGTAAAGTTGGCCAGTGAACCCTCTGCCTGCAACCGCAGAATTAACAAAGAAACCCAACTTAATAATTTCATTTTCTATTAGCAAATGATCTGTCAACTGCTCTAAAGTTTGTGCTGTAGTGCTAGTAAAAGCACGCCATGTGCCATCTTGAGCTCCTAATGCAGCCGTGTCGGCAACACTAGCACCAGAGGAAATCCAATAGTCGGCTAAAGGCCAATTAGCAGAATCGCCATCAGTCTGATAATTATGTTCAAAACTTGGATTTTTAATCAGATTAGCTTGAGCTAAACTGGCACAAAACAAAAGAATCATCAATGTATATATTATTTTTTTCATGGTTTTATCCTTTTTTATAAATATTTAATATTATAACTAACATACAGTTTATTGCAGACAATCTGGCACCAGGCCACAATCGAGCCATTGGCTCAACAAAATCTCCATATCTTTTAAATCTACAATACAATCATCATTAACATCCATTACAGGTTTATTCAAACAAATAGCTGTTTCGCTGATTGCATAATAATCTTCGATTACCTGTTCTGGTGTACGTGCATAATTGTAAATTCGTATGTCGTCTAAAGACCCATTAAATACGCGAGTCAAAGGATCATTATCGATAATACCAATAAGAAGCAGTGAATCAGTCTTATCACCCATAATAAAGTTATAAGTTTGATTAAATTGTATTCCATTAACAAAGGCTTTTGTAAGACCATCGGCATCAATCGTCATACATAAATGATGCCACTGATCTTGTAATACAGGAACATGACCTGGTGTCCAGGCTGACACACTGCCATTAGCTAACCACATCAAACCAGAGCTGTTAACTGTCCATTGCCACATTCCTTCAGCGGGGCCCCAGCCATCACGCTTACAAATTATACCATTAGTATCAACGGTACCATCCCAGCTAACCCATGCACTTAAGGTCAGGCTGTTAGAATATTCAGAAGGATTCCATGTTCCAGCGGTAGCCCAGCCATTAGCAGGGTTAAGTGTAACTGCACCATTTTCGGCTTCGTTGGCACCTGTAGAAAATACCGGGGTTCCATTCGGATCGGCATGATGATCATGGCCACTGATATCAAGATAATAAGTGCCATCAAAGTCTGCCTGATCCATAGTCCAGTGAGCCTCAAGAGTTTTAACAGCCAACATGGCAACATCAGTATCGGCAGATAATCCGTTGCGATAGACAGTACAAAAATATTCAGCTTCATTTTCTTCCTGAACCGCAGAAATAATCAGGGTGCTTTCTGTGCCAAGACTGCCAGTCTGACCAACTTTGAACCATTTATAAGTCAAGCCTGTGTCATCATCAGTAGCAGGATTAATTGCTACAACAGAAAATTCAGCATCCTGACCCGGGTCAACTAAAACATCTGCTGGCTGAGTAATTATCAGAGGCGTAGCAGCTACAGTAGTAAATGTCCAATCGTCGCTGGTTTGGAAAGTAGTAGCTGTATCATAAACCAAAACTCGCCAATAATATTGTGATTCAAAATCAAGGGCTGCTGTGGGCTGTACACCCGAAACCGCAGGGTCAATTGATACAGTCCCTGTAGTTTCCCAGTTAGGGTCATCTATGCGATACTGCAAGACATATTTTTCAGGAGTAAAACCAGCGCCATCTTGAAGCTGCCATTGAAAAGCAGGTGTTATTGAAACATCCTGCTGGTTCTTTAATGGATTAAGGGGAGTAACAAAAGTATCATCTACCAATTCAACATTATCAATGAATTTGAATGCTGTATTTGCGTCTTTATAGAAAAAAATCTGGATTTGCTTTCCCGCGGTGGTAGCATCAGGAATAATTTGAATTTCACCATGTTGCCATGTTTCAAATTCAGCTGAAAAAGTTTGAGATGGCACTACGTCAGTCCAGGCTTGAGTGAGTGCATCATAAGCTTTAATTAAAACCTGGAAATTTTTGCTATGATGGGTTCCATGATCCTTACCACCATAATCAAAGCCAAGAGTGTAGGACTTGCCTTCCTGCCAGGTATCAGTCAACGCAACCCGAAGCGATACTGAGTCATAGGCATAGCCCAAACGCATAGCATAGCCAGTAGCATTGTCTGCCCCATCGGTACCACCGGGCAAAGCACTGTTTATAGCAATAACTGAAGGGGCTTCATTTTCAGCACCATCAATACCAGCAGGACAAAACCATGTTGCCAGTGGTGGACTATACTGATCCATGTTAGCAGGGTTAGGGGCCCCTTCCATACCATCGCTGAAAAATACTTCAGCACAAGCAAAATTGCACATCAATGCAACTACAATACCCAACAATAAAAATTTGTTCATTATACACCTCCATTTTAATTAGAATAAAAAACTTAACATTTAATTAATATCTTTAAGCACATTTTGTTATTATTTCCACATCTGAATAGGCGGCAAATATGTAGCTGCCCAGCCAGAAACTGCCTGCTGCCTTACCGATTCGCCAGATTGGTAACGTCTAACACTGCCATCGGAGTATCCAGCATTTAATGGGATATTTTGCAAATCGGTATTTGTATCCAGTTCAGTTTCAAGACCAGGAGAACCAGCGACATAATATGGATTAGTTTTGCTGCTACTTTTGCTGGCACCTTTAAATTTGTGATTACATGTCCAGCGATTCTGTGGGGTTAAAGCATTTGAAAAATAAAATGAATCACAAACCAGTAATTTATTCTTAGTTCTTTTACCTGGCCCCATAAAAGGTTTTGGCGGAATCCGGGTATCGGGGTTGTTATCACTGTTGTTGGCTGGAAAAGCAGCATATTTTTCATAGCTCCAAAGCAATACATAAGAACAGGATAAATCAGTCTGAACACTGGCAAACCAATCGTCTTTATTTTCATATAATTGTTGATAAGTATATTCCTGACCACCAAAATCCCATCTGGATTGAGCATCAAAATTTGACATGGGACAATTAAACACATTAACTTCAGGGAGATACTTGCCAATATAACGATACTGATAGTCATCACCGGTATTTTTATTTCTAGCCAAAAGGTTTGGCCTGGCGACTTTTGTTGAATGAGGCGGAAAATTGCCGTCATTATCGCTATGATACGCAATAACCCCTAAAACCAACTGATGCTGATTGCTGGAGCAAACGACTAATTTAGCCTTTTCTCTGGCTTTTGACAAAGCTGGCATCAAAATTGATACCAATAAGGCAATAATCGAAATAACTACTAATAACTCAATTAATGTAAAACCTTTTTGTTTTTTCATAAAAACCATACTACCACCCTCTTAAAAAATTAATATCCAACAGCACAATCATAAAGGTGCTGAATTTCCTGTTCATTTAATACTCTATTAAAAATAGCAAGTTCATCGACAGCACCGATAAAAGACCTGCCAATTATACTCTGTGGTATTTCATCACTTTGGCCAATTTGCATAACAGGCAGATTAACCGGAGTAGAAGCCAAATTACCTACAGTTTTATTTGATTGATCTTTGCCATTAATATAAATATTCTTAGCCTTGCCAATGTGGCCAGTAATCGCAACAAAATACCATTGACTTTTTTCCAAAGGCTGCTTTGTATTATAGGGAAAACTTTTCCATGGATTTGAAGTTATATAAGAATGAGTCAGTCTGTCATCTTCATCAAGCGACAAAACTCTATAATTGTTGTTTACACCCATTTTTTCCAAAATAATCATTTGCTTGCCCGATTGCTCGAAGTATAGCCAAAAGCAATAGGTATAGCCATCAGGATTATCGGAAATTATTGGAATATTGCGTTTGATATCAGCGAAACTGTTTTGGCCATCCAGATATAAAGCTCGATTCTTCACACCTTCCCCCAGAGAAGGACCTTCTGTGAAAGCAACTGAAGTAGGATATGAACTTTCAAGATTTATGGTATTAATATCGGAAACAAACCGTTCAAAAACACTTTCTTCAAAACGCCAATATTCAACAGGTTTTAATCTTTTTACCGCCAATTCATAAGCTGAAGGTACCGCCCGGTCAAATGCAAACTGATTGAATTCAATAGCATCGATTCTATCTGTGCCAGCCTTGACTCGTTTGGCCTGGCCCGAAGAGACATATTCTCTATTTTTTTCTTCGGAATCAACATTTGCGACAATACAAACCTGACCATCATAAACATGTAATTCGCTATTATCATTTTCATCAACACTGACGGCAAAGCCTGTGCCTAAATCAATAGCAGACATGGTAGGAGTTCTTACTTTAAAACCAAGACCATTATCTCCGTCGATTTCCGCGAAAACTTTACCAGAATGCAAATAAACACTACTTTGGCTTTCTAAAGTAATATCAACTTTTCCCTGCAAAATCAAATCAACACCAGATTTCATTTTGATTTTACACCAACCACCAGATAATTTTAAGTCGCCAGGATATATTTTACCGCCCTGCTTAAATTCAGTCGACGAATCCCATACCACTTCCATCTGTTCTACAATTTCAGCTATAGCCACCCTCGAAAATTTTGATTGTGCCACAAAACGTTCCGCTGCGGTCAATAAAAAAGCAACAAAAATCATAGCCGCTATGCCACCACCAACTCTAAAAATAGACTTATAGGATGGCAAGGTGCTTCTTGACCTTTGGTTAACAGTTGTTCTGTGAGAGACAGTTTGCGATTTTTCGAGCTCTTTCTTCTGTGACTCCAGTATCTGGAGTTCTATCTGGTCCTCAATAACTTCTTTAAATACATCTGATTCCTGCTGAGATTGTGACTCCTGGGCGAATTGCAAGTGAGTTATTGCATTGCTACCCTTACTAAGACCTATGTGACTGATTAAAAAATCATAATATACTTTTCTCGCCTCAAAATCATTACGAAGCAGTTCCTGCAACAAAACAAATTCCTGTTGGCTGATAGTCTCATCTTGCATTGCAACGATAAGACGACATAGTTCATATTTATTGACATCATTCATAAATAACTCTTTTATACCCAAAGGGTATGATTTAATCTGGCAGAGCCAACGCTAAAGCCTTACAGTATATTAACTTATGGGCAGGTAAAATGAACATACTCAATTGCTATGAGTGTAACTGCCAGTATACCCATCTGACGAATTACCAATTACAACTACTCACATATAAGCCTGCGATTAATACATCTCAAAAGTAATCCATGTATACGAGCAAGTTCGCGATAGATGGAATAGGATGATTTACCAAGATCACCAGACAGTATTTTTACTGATTTGCCATTTTCATATTTATCACGCAAAATATCTCGCTGTTGAATTGATAAATTCTCCATGCATTTCTCAAGTGCCGATATTTTTGCTTGCATTCCACGAGTAGCTTCTGGTATTTCTTTTTCAAACAATTGCAATAAATCATCATCAAATCTCATTTTACTGCGAGCCTGCTTACGCCTGAAATCCAAAACCTTATTATGGGCAATTGCCGCACCCCATGAAAAGAAATTGCCGCCGGGGGCAAATTGCTCAAATTTATGCCACATAACCATAGTAACCTGCTGCATAATATCGTCAGCATCGCTGACATGTGGAACCAGAGTTAATATGTAAGCGTAAATCCGTTGCTGATTAGCCATCAACTGTTGTAAAAAACGCTCTGTTAAATTATTTTCGCCCAAACTGGTCATACCAATCTCTCAATGTTTCTGATTTTATGTCTGTTAATCGTCCTATACATGAAATTTTAGCGCTAAATATGAAAATATTCTTAAAAATTTTCCGTCTACTCATAAATTTCTCGGCAAACGGCTTTGAGAAAGAGCACAGTCTACTGTAATCTGCTGAGCTCAATTGGGATTACAATACAAGGCACACCTTTAAGACGGGCGATCGTATGACCTGAGCCTACGATTACATTGGGTATACCAA